>CAJOCT010000123.1 GCA_905236725.1 uncultured Selenomonadaceae bacterium
TAATTTCGCTGTGTTCAAAAATTTCTCCGCCGGTCAAGATAATCGCGTTGATTTTGTACTTTTTATGAAAGTCGATAACCGACTGAAAAGTTTCAACGCCCATCTCTTGTCCTTCCGGCTTGCAATCCGACAAACAATGCGAACAGCCCATTGAGCATTTGTAAGTTATGTCAACCTTCACCTGTCGTGCCTCCTCAATTTTGAATTTGCTCAATCAACGGCAAATGTCCGTGCTGTTTCAAAACTTCGTACAAAAACAGCCTACCTTTTTGCGTCCAATTCGTATGAGTTTTGGAAAAATCGTCGCTAATCGGAATGGTTTTTGTTACGGTGTAGCCTCTCGCCGCGTAATCTTGATACACGAGCCACGTTCCTGCACAACGATATTGAATTTTCAAGTCGTGCAAAAGCTGATTCATCGCCTTGCCGCTCATTCCGTAATCTTTCGCGATGACGCTTACAGGAATTGCCTCTTTGCTCTGCAGAATCAAATCGTAATAACTCGCCTTCGGTCGCATTTCCTCAATTTGCACCGACTGAACGCTGACGAGTTCCTGCAAACGCTCTTTTTCTTCGCGCTCCGCAATAAAATTTTGGAAAATTTCCATCAGCTTGTACGGATTGTTTAAAATATCTTCTGCCTTCTGCTCCGTCACGTACATTCCGTGCTTGCGAATAGCAGGAAGAATTTCATCGGCAACTTTCGCCTGAAATTTTTCCGCGACTTCGTTTTTCGCTTTCATCGCCAAGCGGTAAAAAATATTTTCAGGAATAAACTCAGGACAATGCGCCTGATAATCTCCGTTGCAGGAAGTTGCAACGCCGAAATCCGTCAAATATTTGTGAACCGTGTTCCAACGAACCACAATGTTGCCACTTGTGGCAACGGTCGTAAATCCGAGACCGCGAGCCGTGTCCTCTGTGTTCAAATAAGCCGTGCCGTCCTTTTCGTAGCCGCGCACATTTTGAATCGTGATGATGTCCGCCATTATTTTTCACTCCTCCACGTCCACAGTGATTGACTTTCCGAAAATTTTTAACGCCGCCTTCTCCAGCCGCCTTGCATAATTTTTTCTGAAATGTTCCGCTAAAAACGAACTTTCAAAGGCAAGCGTTAAAGTCTCTTCGGAATAATCTATCGCAGTCGCTCTTTTTGTCATCGCGTGAAAAAGTTTCTCGTCCTCTATTTCAGCAAGGATTTCGCCGAGAATTTTTTCACCTTCAGCCGGATTTAATTTTTTTTTGCGCCGTCAAGCGAAGAAATATTTTTCAACGCATTTTTCGCGTTAAAGTGCGAATCCTCGACCAAGTAACTTTTCGCCGCATTCAAGGCGGCATTGGCAAATTTGTAATTCTTGCCGTCAAAAAGTTTCAAAATAGCCGTGACTGCCTCTCGCGCTCCTTCTTCCTTCAGGATAAATTTCTCCGTGTTCGTCATTTACTCCAACTCCTTATTTTTAGCCACGATAACTTTGATGTTATCGCCGACGACTTTTTGAATCAGATTTTTAAACTCTTCGCCATCGCCGTGTCGCGCCGATATGTGAATCAAATAAATTTCCTTGCACTCCGTCAAATCCGTCTGCGTCAAAAATTCTGCCGCTTTTTCCAGCGATAAATGATTTTCCAAAATTCTTTTCTTTTGGCTGAAATCAATCGTGGAGTTTTTTAAATCCGCTTCCGAAAAATTCGTCTCAAGCAAAATTTTTGTCGCTTCATCTGCGCCTATGGCAATACTTCCTCCACAAAAGCCGGTGTCTGTTACATACAAAACACAGTCATCATCGCCGTGTACAAGGAAATTCACAGGCTCCGCCGCGTCGTGAGAGGCATAAGACGCGATGACCATAAAATCTCCGATTGAAAAATATTTGTCAGATTCTATCAAATGCAGTCGATGATTTTCTTCGAGCCCGAGAGCCATCGCCGTTCCGCAAGTCATATAAACGTCAACGCCTTTATTCAAAAAATCTTGCGCCGCGTGTGCGTGGTCTTTGTGTTCGTGCGTCACCAATACCGCGTCAGGCAATTTGAAGTCCAAAAGTTTCAAAATTTTGTTATACGGCAGTCCGCAGTCAAGCAAAATTCTTGTTTCGCCGCTCGTCAGCAGATAACAGTTGCCTTTACTGCCCGTCGCCAAAACTTCAACGTCAATCACGCCGCCTTCACTCCCTCAATTTTCAGTTCAAAACTTTTCTCAACCTCGATTTTCAAATTGCCTTCCGATACTTTCAGTAAGAAAATTTGATTCGGCAATTCGACAAAGCTGTTTGACGTGTAACTTTCAGCGTCGTCTATGAATATCGGCAGTTCTATCGAATAGAATTTCTGCAACGTCCGCAAAATGTCCAGTGCCGCTTTAAATCTCGCGCCGCGATTCAACCCGTCGTTATACGGCACTCCGTCAATCATCGGCTCGCAAATTTCTTTCACCGTGCCGTTTATCAGCGTCTCGAACATTTTAAATTTCACGAACTCAAATTTTGAATTGACCGCGTCCTCAATCATTTTCACTTTCGCGCGAATGAATTTTTCCGCAAGATTTATCTGTCGTTCAATGTCCGCAACCTGCTGATTGAGTTCTTTTTCAAGTTTTTTAAGTTCCTCAATGCGTTTTTGAGTTTTCTCCGCGTCATCGCGATTCTGATTAAATCTCGCCAATTTATTTGTCGCGTCTGTGTTTTGAGAAATAACTTTGTCGCGCTCCGCTATCGCCGCATTCAGTTCGTCCATACTCGCCGATTTTTCCGCCGCGTCAATTTCTGCTTGAATTTTTTCCGCCTGATGTTTAAAATTGTCCAATTCGTTATTTTTGGCAGAGATTTCACTCGCAAGTTTTTCACATTCAATTTTGAGTTGTTTACCTTGCGTTTCAATCTCCGCAATTTTTTTATCTTTAATCTCTTTGAATTTTTCAAGCGGTAAATTTTGACCGCACGTCGGACAAACTCCGCCTTTTGAACAAAAAATCTGTTTATAATTTTCGCGAAGTTCGCTTACATCGGCGTTCGCACGTTCAAATTTTATTTTCAGGCGTTCAATTTCGTTTTCAAGTCTGCCGATTAAATTTTTCACTCTGAAAAGTTCATTTCTCGTTTTATCGCGCTCCGCAATATTTTTTTGTATCGACTGAACTTTTTCCGCCGCCGTTTTCAATTCTGCATTCGTACGGTCAATTTCGGCTTTCAAAAATTCTTCGTCGCCCGATGTGTTAAATTTTTTCAAACTCAACTCGTCGATTCGTGCAGGTATTTTTATCAATTCTTTTCGCAAATTTTTAATTTCTTCTTTTTGAGCAGTGATGAAAGCGTCAGGCGCGAAATTTCCGAAATTAAGTTGCTGAAAAATTTCGTTGCTTGCGATAACCGCCGCGTTATCTATCGGACACATTTTCATCAAAATTTTTCGCCGCTCTTTCCACGCCATTTGACAAAAACCGAAAGGATTCAACGGCGCACCGTTCGTGATTTTCATAATTTCAAGTTCAAATTCTTTTTGTTTGAGTTGAACTCCGTCGATAAAAAAATTCTGCGTCGTCGCCTTGAAATTGCCGGATTTATCGAACGTGTTCAAACTTTCACGGCGAATTACAGTCTTGTCGTCAAATTCTATCTCGATAGAATGAATTTTGCCGTCGCGAATCAAATTGCCGTCCGCGTCATAAAAATTAACTTCGCCGATACTTCCGTCTGAAAATTTCCCCGTCAACGCCCAAGTGTAAGCGTCAAAAATCGTGGTTTTGCCCGAGCCGTTTTGTCCGCTAATCGTGACATTTTCGCCGTCCGCAACAATTTCGCGCCGAGTTTCGCCCTTGAAATTTTCCATTCGGATTGAAATAATTTTCGTCATCGTGAACACCCCTTATCAATGTGGAATGAGGAATTTTGAATTGTGTCGCGGTAATTCCTCATTCCTAACTCCTAATTCCTAATTTTTAAAACGGAACATTGATTTTTGTGTCAGAAGAATTTTCTTCCGCGAAAAGAACTTCGCCGGTCTTGTCATTCACAAATTCAGGTTCGCCATCGGAAATTTCGTCAGCCGGAATATCGATTGTGTTGCGCTCCACCGAATTGCCGCCGTTATCGACGTATGTGAAAGAATTTTTATCGACAACCGACTGATCCGCTTGAATCGCCG
>CAJOCT010000124.1 GCA_905236725.1 uncultured Selenomonadaceae bacterium
AATATCTTTATCGACAAGCAAAAAATCTGCAAATTTCCCGGTTTTTATACTTCCGCGCTCATTTTCCAAAAACATTTGCTTTGCAACATTTATTGTCAAAGCCTGAATTGCCTGTTCGCGAGTGATAAGTTCTTCAGGTCAAAAAGATTTTTTATTTTTTTCAATGTGATAAACGCCTGTCACGGCAATTTCAATAATTCCGAAAGGATCGTCGGGACTGCCACTCAACGCAGGAAAATCCGTGTGCGAAGAAATATTTATTCCGTTATCAAAAAAAGATTTCATCGGATAACCTTTGTCCGCCATACTTGCAGGCAAAGAATCTGCCAAATCTGCCCACAATTCATCTTCAGCGTGATGCCAAAGCATGCCCGAAGTCACATAAATATTATTTTCCGCCATTCGTTTATAATCAGACGGAATTACGCCGTAAACATGCACCAAAGTATTTCGCATTTCAGATTTTCCACCTTTGATATATGCGTTGACAACACGATTAACGCCTTTGTTGCCCATCGTGTGAATATGCATCGTAATTCCGTTCGCGTTCGCTTTTCGAGTAATTTCCGTCAATTCTTCTTCAGACCAGTTCGGAATACCTTGATGACCGTCAGGATAAAGCGGCTCAATAAATCCCGTGCCTGTTTCAACAGTTCCGTCCATAAAAATTTTTACCCAATTTGTTTTTACACGCTCGGAAGAATATTTTTGAATTTCGACAACTTTTTTCAAATTTTCGTCAATATCCATCCAACTTTCAAATTCGTACGTCGTGCCCAAAACAAAATGCATTTCGCCGGATTTTTCTCTCTGTTGTGCCGCTTTGTAGTAAGTGTCGTTAAATAAATATGTTGAAAAACCGTATAAATACATCGTGTAACCTTCGGACAATAATTTTTGCTCGACTTTTGCCAAGTCTTTTTTTGCAACATCAACGGAATAGAGGCTTTCATAGTCCAAGAAAGAGCGCAAATAATTTTGTGCCTGTTCTTTCAAAAGTCCTGTGGGAGTCCCGTCGGAGCCGATAACAATTTCACCGCCACGAATTTCTTTTTTCAAAACTTTGCCGTCTTCGTTCAAAATTCCGGCATTGACCAATGCAAGAGTATTCACCAAAGCCTTGTGATTTTCTTCGTCAGCCAAAAACATCGGAATATCACTGCAAATTGCATCAAGCTGTTGACGAGTCGGCATATTTTTTAAAAATTCCATAGTATTCCAGCCCATGCAGTACACAACTTTTGCACCGGTTTCTCCGGCATTTTTTACGGCGGCGGGAACTGTTTCATTCAAAAATTTTTCAACGCTGTCATTTCTGTCAACCATTGTTCCGATTGATTGAACAGCATAAGCAGACAAATAATGAGCGTGACCGTTTCCGCAAGCAGGCATTACCAAACCTTTGCCGCTGTAGTCGATAATTTCAGTCGTGCCTTTTTTAATAAATTTTTCGACGCCTTTTCTGTCGCCGGCGTAAACATATTTTCCGTCTTTAACTGCGAACGCCTCAACAATTTTGTTTGCGTTCGAAGTGAAAATTTTTCCGCAGACAACGAGGTCGGCACCGTTTTTTTCTGCCGCGAAAATTTCAGCGGGAAAAGCCATTGCCAACGCCGCCATCGACGCAGCTTTGATAAAGTCTCTTCGCGTTAAATCTTTAAACATAGTATCAAGCCTTTCAATAGTTTTTGAAATTTTTCAAGCAAAATTTTATATTTCAAGGCAACATATTGTCAATAAAAAAAAATTCCCCGAGATTTTTTTCGGGGAAAAAATTTTTTATTTTTTTTAAGCAGAAAAAACTTTTTTGCCTTCAAAATAAGTTGTCGCAGGTTTTGCCTCATGAATTTCTTTTTCAGGACAAGTCAAAACATCTTTATCAACAAGCAAAAAATCAGCAAATTTCCCGGTTTTTATACTTCCGCGCTCATTTTCCAAAAACATTTGCTTTGCAACATTTATTGTCAAAGCCTGAATTGCTTGTTCGCGAGTGATAAGTTCTTCAGGCCAAAAAGGTTTTTTATTTTTTTCAATGTGATAAACGCCTGTCACGGCAATTTCAATAATTCCGAAAGGATCGTCGGGACTGTGATACGTTGCAGGAAAATCTGTGTGAGAAGAAATATTTACGCCGTTATCAAAAAAAGATTTTATCGGATAACCTTTCGACGCAATTTCTTCAGGAAGAATTTTTTTCAGCGCATCTTGTGCAAAATCAGGAAGATGATGCCAAATTATTCCTGCAGCAACAAAAATATTATGTTCAGCCATTTTTTTATAATCTTCATCGTTTACGTTGCAAACGTGAACTAAAGTATTTCGCATTTCATCTTTTCCGCCGTTTATGAAAGCATTTACAACTTGATTGACTGCTTTGTTGCCCATCGTATGAACGTGCATTGACAAATTTTTTTCATTTGCCTTGCGTGTAATGTCCGTAACTTCTTCTTCCGTCCAATTTGCAATTCCTTGATGACCGTCAGGATAATTTCCGTCAATAAATCCTGTTCCTGTTTCAACAGTTCCGTCCATAAAAATTTTTACCCAATTTGTTTTTACACGCTCGGAAGAATATTTTTGAATTTCGACAACTTTTTCTAAATTTTTTTCAATATCCATCCAACTTTCAATTTCATAAGTCAAACCCAAAACAAAATGCATTTTTCCTTCTTTGTCGTATTCTTGAGCCGCTTTGTAGAAATTTCAATATAAATCGGAATATCGCTGCAAATTGCGTCCAACTGTTGACGAGTCGGCATATTTTTTTCAAAAGTCAAAAGTCGCCAGCCTGAACCAAAAATTGAAGTCATTCCGTTTTCACGAGCTTTTTTGACTGCCGCAGGTATAATTTCATTCAAAAATTTTTCCGGCGTGCCATCAAAATCAACAGTAATTCCGACTTTAGAAATACAATTAGCAGCCGAATAATGAGCGTGACCGTTACCGCAACCTGCAAACATTAAACCGAGCGTCGCAAGTGATGTTGTTTTGATAAAAGTTCTGCGATTTAACATCTTATCAATCCTTTCAAGATTTTTTTTAATTTCACAGAAATTGTACATAGATATTTTTTTTTGGTAAAGAAAAAATTTTCTCTTCTCAATTTTTTCTTATCAAAATAATTTTTGGCGTACAAAAAATAATTTTCTTGATTTTTTGGCGTACAATAATTCCTTTTCAAAAAATTTATAAACCGCATTAAATTTTTCACTCTTAAACTCACTCAAGCAGATTTTCACAAAAAAAATTTTTCAAAAAAATTTTTCAAAAAAATTTGCAAAAAAAAATCCTCCGCACTTGGAGGATAAAATTTTAAAAATTTTGAGGATTTTACTATGAACAAAAATTTCGCAGAGACTTTAAAAAAATTGAGAGCTGTTAAATCAATTTCTCAACGTGAATTGGCTGAAAAAATTTTCGTTACGCGTTCATGATTAAAAGAATTTGCAAAGTTCTTGATGTTAATGAGTACGATTTAATAAAAATTTTGCTTGAGAGTGACGACGAATTAAATGTAATTATTCTTGACGACAAAAAAATTGTCGTGCAAGGTTCATTGCCTGTTGTCGAAGAAGTTTTGCCGAACGCAAATGTTTTTGGATTTACTCACCATTCCGAAGCGATTGAATTTTCCCAAAAAAATAAAATCTCGCTGATTTTATTGGATATTGAACTGGGAAAAAACAAACGGCCTTGACCTTTGCAAAAATTTTTTGGAGATAAATCCGAAAACAAATATAATTTTTTTGACTGCTTACGTTGAATATTCTTTTGAGGCGTGATGATGACGCTGATGATTGCATGAATTATCATCTCAGTGATTGCACCTGACCTTGAAAAATGGAACAGAAAATTTTTTATCACGATTTTCACGACTTTAACGTTGCTGGTAACTTCATATTTCGTTGATTCATTTTTGTTGCTGTGTTCAAATTCTGTAATTGCCGGAAGAATTCTGGTTTTCTTTGAATATTTTTTTATTCCTGTGACTATGTTTATGTTCACAGTTTTCTTGTAAATCGACGATGTTGAAAAAAATAATTAGACGTTGAAATCTGATGCAAATTTTGAATTACTCGCGGAAGAATCGGCAAGAAATTTTGAAAAATCCGCCGGCGTTAAAAAATATATTTCTCCGAAAATAATGGTTCGTACTGAAGATATTTTCAATCAGATAAATCTTGAGTCGGAAAATTTTCAATCGGCAATGAAAAATTTTGAGCAGGAAAAATTTCGATATTTGCAAAGTTGTTAAAAATTTTTTTTACTGCAAAAAAAAAACTCGTCTTCAATTTTTAGAAGGCGAGTTTTAATTTTATGAGCGAACTATAAATTTTTTATCGTTGTCAAAAATTCATCAAAAGATAATGCGTCGTTCAATGGATTAGAATCAAAAACCATGAAGTAACTGTACTTGTCGAAACCTGCCATTTTTTCCCAAAGTTTGCCGAGTTCCAATTTTCGCCGTGAATCGGAATTATCGCGGTCGTCGCCTTTGACTTCGATAAGCAAAATTATTCCGCTTGTCATTTTCACAATAAAATCCGGGTAGTGATTGACAAAGCCGTTGATGAAAAATTCTTTTTTGGAGCGATTGCGATGCCACCACAAAACATTTTCCAGCGAAGAAATTTTTGTAATAATTTTGTGTTCCAAATTGTTCATATCATTCCATTCCGCAGTGTATAGAGATTTAAAAATATTTTTCGTGAAATTTATCGGAGAAATTTTTTCAGGCAATTCATACGCGGGCTTTGCAAAAATTTTTTTCGACTCAATTTGTGACAGAAAAATTTTTTTCGCGTGTTCTGCAACCAAATCGTCAATTTTATTTTCAATTCGATTTTTGTATGCCTCAATATGTTGCACCGCGTCAAAAATTCTCTCTACAGAAAAATTTTCCACAATCCGACGAACATATTTTTTTATTTCTGAACTTGACGGAGAATCTTTTTTGCGGTCAATTTTTTGCGAAATAATTTCAACACATTGACGAATTTGGCTTTTTGTCGGCAAATTTTTAAAATAATCCATGAAAATTTTCGCGTCACGTTCAGATAAAAGTTTGTATTGCGGAATATTTTCTTCGTCGTACAAGTCAAAAGAAACAATTTCATAATTCAAATTTTCAAAATCAATTTCCGTGTCTTTATCCTTGAGAGAAAAATTTTCGCAAAGCATTTCTTTGGAAACTTTGATGTCAGGATTTGTTTCAAATAAATTGCTCTCGCCCCTGTAAAAAAATTGCGGCAAAATAATTTTTTCTCCGCGAAATCTTTCACGCATAACAAATTCACTCATTTTATTTTGCTCCTCAATCGAACGAGTATTTTTATTTGCGTGCTCAAAATTTTTTTCATACTCTTCGCAGAGTTCATCAGCTTTTTTAAATTCTTCTTCAATCGAATTTTTTTCATCAGAAATTTTTTCTTCGGAAATATTTTCTTCAGTCGATAAATTTTCAAGTTGCAAAGGTTCAACTGAAATTTTTTCTTCGGGAATTTCTTCAACTTCATTGACCGCGCGATATTCATTTTCGCTGAAACCAGCAGAATTTAAGCCGACAATAATTTTTTCCAAAGTCTGCCGAAAATCTGCCGACGCTGTAAAAACATAACTCATATTTAATTTTCGTTCCGAAAAATTTTTCGTAAAAGGTCGGCGCAAAATTCTTCCCAAAATCTGTTCAACGTCAACCGCAGAATTTCTATTCGCAAGCGATGCCAAAATATAAGCAAACGGACAGTCCCAACCTTCTTTCAGTGCGTTTATCGTGATTATAAATCTTATCTGACAATCCTCCGCCATTAAATCAATATTTTTCAAGTCGTTAATCTCGGCAGTTTTTATCGCAATTTGTTCGGCGGGAATTTCAAAATTTTTTATGAGTTCGATTTTAATTTTTTCAAAAGTAATTCGGTCGCCCTTACCCTTCGATTCGGCTTGAAATAAAACAATCGGACGAATTTTTTCGGCGACGGAAATTTTTTCAAGTTGTTTGCGAAAATCTAACGCATGGGAAATAACTTCTTTTTGCGTGTGGAGATTGTAAACAATGACGGGCAATTTCACCATTCCCGCAGATTTTAATTTCCAAGCCGGAACATAACTTATCACGTTGGAATTTTCTTTCGGCGTGGCAGTAAGTTCCAAAATAAAACTCGGATTAAAATTTTTCAGCATTTCGACGCTCAAATTTGTTTTCGCGTGATGGCTTTCGTCAACAATCATAATCGGCTTGTAATGTCTGATAACTTGAATCAGCGAATTTTTTTCAGCGTCCGACAAAAAATTTTCATCTTCGCCGAACTCACCGACAAATTTTTCAAGTTGACCGTTCTCCTGAAAAACTTTGTAAAATTCTTTGGATTTTTTGCGGAAAGAATCATAACTCAAAACCAAAATCGAAAGTTGATTTGAAATTTCACTCGGCGAAAAATTTTCTCCCGCCAAAAGTTGTTCCTTTGTATAAATTTCGACGTTGCCGAAATCAGTACGAATTTTTTTGTTGTAAGGGTGATTCGCGTCGCTCAAATTTTTGTAAGTCTGCGACAAAATAGTTTCGCTCGGCACAAGCCACACGATAATTTTGCTTTTGACATGTTCGCAAATAATTTTCAGACTTGCCGTCGCCATAAAAGTTTTTCCCCCGCCTGTCGGAACTTTAAAACAAACTTGCGGCACTCCGGAAATATTATTTTGATACGGCGGTTTTGCCGGAACGTCTCGATCTTCCCAAAAAATTTTGTATGTCTCCGGCAAAGAATTTTTTTCGTCCAAAATTTTTAAAAAATCTTCCAAGTCTTGAATCGCCGTCTGTTGATAATCTTTCAGAATCATTTTTTCGCCTCAAATCTTTTTAATGTCACGCGGAATTTTTTTGAAAATAATTTTGTATTTTTTGAGTTGCTCCTCGCCGAGCAAACATTCATCTGCGTAAATCAAATAATTTTCCGCGCGAATTTTTATCGTCGCCAAAAATTTCATGTCCAACGCCGTCGAAAAATTTTTCTCGTAATGAAAATAAATTCCCGTGCCTTCAAACTCGCCGAGATAAAATTTATTTTCCGACGAAATTTTTTTATACTTCGTGCCTGTCTCCGTAAACCAAATATATTCACGCAACTTTTCAGCGTCAAGATTTTCATTCAAATTGCCTTCGTCGTCAAAAATCTTTTCGCCGATTTCATAAAAATCAAAACTTTTTTTCCGCGTAAGATTCCATTTCAACCAAAATAAATTTTCTCTCGCCGCCGTCAGCCTGATTTAAATTTAAAACTGCGTGAGCCGTCGTCCCGCTTCCTGCAAAACTGTCCAGCACGATTGAATTTTTTTCTGCGTTGCACATTTTCAAAATTTTTTCTATCAATCCGACAGCTTTCGGATAATCAAAAATTTTTTCGCCAAAAATATTTTTTAAATCGTCCGCGCCTGAAAAATTCTCATCAATCCAAGTTGTAAATTTTTTTGTACTTACGCCTTCAGTTTGAAAAATTTTTTCGTAAGCAATCCATTCGCCATTTTTTTTGACAAACTCAATCAATTTTTTTTCTAAAGCGTCCTGCATTTTATTTTTTCCCCAACGCCAACACCCTTCCTCAGTTTTTGAAAGCATCGGAAAAATTTTTGTGCCGTCTGGAGCAGGAATTTCATAAAATAAATTTGGTCTGTCAATTCTTCGACTATTTGCGCCCCATTTTCTTAAAAGTTGCGTTTTATAAAATTTTCCTGTTTGTTCATCAAATTTTGGAAAATTTTCAGTTGATTTAATTTCTTCACCTGCGACAAAAAAATTTATATTTTTTGCGTAAGAAAATAAAAATTCGCTCGTGACTGCAAAAAATTTACTGTCTTGCCGTCCTCCTGAGCGTTTTACACAAAATTTAGCCAAAAAATTTTGTGCGCCGAAAATTTCATCACAAATCAATTTTAAATTTGCCTGTTCGTTGTCGTCGATGGAAATAAAAATTGCTCCGTCGTCCGCGAGAAGTTTTTTGAGAAGTTTGAGTCGCGGAAACATCATGCAAAGCCATTTATCGTGGCGGGTTAAATCTTCGCCTTCCTTGCCGACGACTTGCCCGAGCCA
>CAJOCT010000125.1 GCA_905236725.1 uncultured Selenomonadaceae bacterium
TATTGCGCTTGATACTTTTCCTTACACGGGCGGCGCGACGACTTGCGAGGCTCTTTATATGGGCGTGCCGGTGATTTCTCTTCGCGGAAAAAGTCACGGATCAAAATTCGGCGAATCAATTTTGACTGCGGCGGATTTACGCGAACTTATTGCAAAAAATCCGATGGATTACATAAAAAAAGCCGTTCATATGGGCAACCGTAAAGAATTGATTTCGGGTTATCATTCGGGATTGCGTGAACATCTTTTAAAATCTCCGCTGATGGACGCAAAAAAATATATGAATGAGCTTGAAAAATATTATCGCGCAATGTGGAAAAAATTTTGCAACGATTCAAAAGCAAATAAATTTCGCTAAAAAAAAAATTTCTAATTTCTAACTCCTAACTCCTTATTGAGAGTTTCGACTTCTTCGGGAGAAAATTCAACTCTCATAGATTTCCAGCGGTCGTGCAACCAAAACCACTCCGCCGGATATTTTTTTATGTGATTTTCAATTAAATTCGCCAAAATTTGCGTCATTTTATAAATATCTGCGCGTTTGTCTTTAGTTTTTTCGACAATGAGCGGCGGAAAAATTTCAAGTGTGTGAGTGCCGTCAGAATTTTTATGCATAAACGCGGGAAAAATAGGAATTTTTTTGAATCTCGACATTGATGCCGCCCCCGTCACAAAATTTGTCGCGCGATTAAAAAATTTTACAACAACTCCGTCGTGTCGCCCGACATCTTGATCCATAATCAGACCGATAAAATGCCCCTCGTCCATCATTTTATACATTTCTCGAACGTCCTTGCGATAAGTTATGTGCATTCCGATTAAAGTGCGATATTCGTTGACAAATTTATCCGCGCCGGAAGATTTTTGTTTTTTCGCAACTCCGACAAGCGGAATACCGTTTTGCGCAAAAGCTCCGCCCATCAACTCCCAATTATCGCCGTGGCAAGTCATAATCACCGCGCCGCGACCTTCGCGCTCGGAAGAATTTATATAATTCGTCAAATTTTCCAGCCCGACAACTTTCACATAATTTTTCATCATATTTTTCAGCTTGGGAAAACTTAAAACTTCAATAAAAATTTCGCCCAAATTGACGGCAGAAATTTTCGCAATTTCAGCCGCTTTTTTTTCATCAACATTCAGGCAAAATTTTATATTTTCAATCGCGAGATTTTTTCTCTTCGCAGGCAAAAAAATCCAAAAAAATTTCGCAATTCCCCGACCGATTGCCAAAGAAATTTTCAACGGCAGAAGACAAAAAATTTTCCCGATAAATTTAAAAAAATAATATCCCACAAAAAAATCTCCTTTCCATTTTTCCATCTTTCCATCTTTCCATCTTTCCATCTTTCCATCTTCCCATCTTTTTTCCTGCGTCTTTTTTTTCTATAAAATTTGTGTTATAGTTTGCATTGAAATAAAAAATTTTTTGGAGGGAAAAAATTTTATGAGAATAGGAATTTTGGGTTATGGAAATTTGGGTCGCGGCGTTGAATTTGCCGTCAAAGAAAATTCTGATATGGAACTTGCGGCAGTTTTTACGCGCAGAAATCCCGCAGACGTAAAAATTTTTTCGGAAAATGTTCCCGTCGTTCATATCGACGAAATTAAAAATTGGACGGAAGAAATTGACGTGATGATTCTTTGCGGCGGAAGTGCGACAGATTTACCGAAACAAACGCCCGAATTTGCGAAATTCTTTAATGTGATTGACAGTTTCGACACTCACGCGAAAATTCCCGAACATTTTGCAAAAGTTGACGAGGCGGCGAAAAATTCCAATCACGTCGCAATAATTTCAGTCGGCTGGGATCCCGGACTTTTTTCACTGGCTAGAGTTTACGCAAATTCCGTTTTGCCTGACGGAAAAGATTATACTTTTTGGGGAAAAGGCGTAAGTCAGGGACATTCCGACGCGATAAGACGAATTGACGGCGTGAAAAATGCGAAACAATACACGATTCCGATCGATTCGGCTCTTGAAGAAGTTCGCGCAGGAAAAAATCCCGAACTTTCGACACGGCAAAAACATTTGCGCGAATGTTTCGTGGTTTTGGAAGAAGGTGCGGACGCCGAAAAAGTTGAGCGCGAAATAAAAACAATGCCGAATTATTTCGCGGATTACGACACGATTGTAAATTTCATCAGCGAGGACGAACTCAAAAAAAATCACAGCGGACTGGCTCACGGCGGTTTTGTCATTCGTTCGGGAAAGACGGGCGAAAATAAAATTCATAATCACATTGTCGAGTTTAATTTAAAACTTGACTCCAACCCCGAATTTACTTCAAGCGTTTTGATTGCTTATGCCCGCGCGGCTTACAAATTCAGCAAAGAAAAAAATTTCGGTTGCAAAACTGTTTTCGATATTCCGCCCGCTTATCTTTCCGCAAAAACTCCCGAAGAACTCCGCGCGAAATTTCTTTAAAAAATGGCTTTAAAAAATCCTACTCCGCCGACTCCTCCCACTCCGCCGACAATCGACAAAGGCGACGGCGCAAATAATCACGCGGTAATTGACGCGAAACAGCTGCTTGGTATCCGAAAAGAAAATTCTGACGCGGACGAAGAAAATTTTTCCGAGCCTGTTGAAGAAAATTCCGAAGAAGTCGAACAAGTCGGCAATCGTCAAGTCACAACGCCCGAAACTATGGCGAGGGATGCGGTTGCCAACGGTGCGGGCAGTTTGACGAAAAAAACTGTCGAAACTCCGCAAGAAAATAATTCCCGACCCGAACAAGTCCAACAAGTTCAGCCGGGAATAAATTTTGCGGTCGGCGAAGAAGATCGGGGCAAGGCGGCTTTGCGAGAATTTCAGAGCGAAGACAGACAAAATGACGCGGAAAAAAATCAAACTTTGACGGAATCGCCGCAACCCGTCAAATTAAATCTCGAAGAAGGTCACGGCGGATTTTATTGGGCAATCACTTTAATTTTTGCGTTGGTTTTGGGAATTTTCTTCGTGAAAAAAATGTTGTTCGCGGGCAAGCCGAAATTAAAAAAATCCGATTTGTTTGAAGGCACGAGCGAAAAACTCAAACAAACCAAAGAAAAAATCGTCAAACCGACTTACACGCCGCCTAAACCCGTCAAGCCCGTCAAACTTCCGCCGAAAAAAGACGACGACGACAAGGGCAAACATTTTGAAATCAGAGTTTAAGAACTTGTTTACACAAGTTCAGTGGACAGTGGACAGTGGGTAGGGAACAGAGAGAAAAGCTGTGAACACAATCCCTAAAAAAAATTTAACTTCCGAAAAAAAAATCGGAAGTTTTTTGTTTCGGTGAGAAAATACCCTCGATCCCTCAGTAACTTTCAACTCATCGCGCGGATTTTTTCTTCGATAAATTTTATTTCCTCCGCCGACAAAGAATATTTTTTATAAAGTTGCGCGTCGATTTCTGAAATTTTTTTCGTCCAGTCAATGTCACTTGTCGCGGAAAAATCTTGCAGCGGAACTTTCGCCCAAGTTTGCGGCGGGTTATCCTGCGTAATTTTCAAAATTCCTAACATCGCCCTGCAAAATTTCGTTTTTATGTACGATAAGCATGCCTGCGCTTCAATTTCTTTTTCAAATGCGCCAATCGTTATAAAAGTTTGTGTAGAACCAACATTTGGAAAACTGACAAGCGGGTTGCTCAATGTTTCTCCTAAAGTTCCCGTGCCATTCGATTTTGTAACAAAAACTTTATAAAATTTATATTCGGGAATGTCTTCCATATATTCGCGTCTAACAAATCTGTAAACTCTCTGCGTCCCGAGTTTGCCCAAAATTTTCAAATAATCTTTTCCGTCATCAGGTTTTTCTTTCAAAAAAATATCGGGCATAATTTCAAAAGCATTTGTCCTTAAAGCGGTGTCAGTTCTTTTCGGCAAACGTTGCGACAAGTCGGGAAAATCTTTATAAGCCTTTTCGGATAATCTGTAAGTCATTTGACCGCGCATAATTTTTGAAAGCGGGGAAAAATTTTTATTGTCGATGCAAACTTTATGAAGAATTGAATTTAATTCGGGGAA
>CAJOCT010000126.1 GCA_905236725.1 uncultured Selenomonadaceae bacterium
CTTGATTACTGCGTCGTTAAATTCCCGCGCTGGCCTTTCGATAAATTTGTTTACGCGGACAAAACTCTCGGCACGCAAATGAAGGCGACGGGCGAAGTTATGAGCATTGACAGAAGTTTTGAGGGCGCGATTTTAAAAGCCGTTCGCAGTCTTGAAATCGGCGTGAATCGTCTGCACTTTTCTCAACTCGACGAATGGAGCGACGATCAAGTTAAACGTCGCCTTGCAAAGGTCAACGACGAAAGAATTTTTGTCATCGCGGAGGCACTTCGGCGCGGTATTGCGACGGTTGACGAAATTTATCAGATTACGAAAATTGACAGATGGTTTATCGAAAAAATTAAAAATATCGCCGAATTTGAGAAAAAACTTTCCAAAGAAGAATTGACGGCGAAAAATTTACGTGCCGCGAAAATTCTCGGTCTCGCGGATAAATCTATTGCCGAACTCACGGGAAAAACTCTTTCGGAAGTTCGTCAGCTCAGAAATAAAGCAAAAATTTTCCCTTACTACAAAATGGTCGATACCTGCGCGGCGGAGTTTGAGGCCTTCACACCTTATTACTACTCGACTTTCCGCGCGGAAGAAGACGAAGTCGAAGTCAGCGACAAGAGAAAAGTTATCGTCTTGGGCTCGGGACCGATAAGAATCGGGCAGGGCGTTGAGTTCGATTATTGTTCCGTTCATTCTGTTTGGGCTCTGCGCGAAATGGGAATTGAAGCGATTATCATAAACAACAACCCCGAAACCGTTTCAACCGACTTCGACATTTCCGACAGACTTTATTTTGAACCGCTCACGACTGAAGACGTTCTGAACATTATCGAAAAAGAAAAACCTGAAGGCGTTATCGTGCAATTCGGCGGACAGACTGCAATAAATCTTGCGGCAAGTTTATCGGAAGCGGGAGTTAAAGTTTTCGGCACTTCGGTTAATGATATTGACCGCGCGGAAGATCGCGAACGTTTCGACGAAGTTTTATCAGCAGTGCACATTCCCAGACCGAAAGGAATCAGCGTAACGAATCTTGCGGACGCTGTCGACGGCGCGGCGGAAATCGGCTATCCCGTCATGGTTCGCCCGAGTTACGTTTTGGGCGGCAGGGCTATGGAAATTGTTTACAATGAAGACGAACTGCGCGATTATATGAGCCGTGCGGTTAAAGTCACGCCCGACCATCCTGTTTTGGTTGACAGATACATGCAAGGCACTGAAGTTGAAGTCGATGCAATTTGCGACGATATTGACGTTGTTATCCCGGGAATTATGGAACACGTCGAACGCGCGGGAGTTCATTCAGGCGACAGTATTGCAGTTTATCCCCCGCAAACTTTGCCGTCGAAAATTATTTATACTGTCACCGACTACACAAAACGCCTTGCGCTGGCTCTTCACGTCAAGGGACTTTTGAACATTCAATACGTCGTTGCGGACGGAAAAGTTTATGTTATCGAAGTCAATCCGCGTTCAAGTCGAACAGTTCCCTTTTTAAGCAAAGTCACGAATGTAAAAATGGTCAACGTTGCAACCCGCGTTGCTCTCGGCGAAACTCTCAAGTCGATGGGATATTTTTCCGGAATCGTCGAGCCGAAACCTTACGTTGCCGTCAAAGCCCCCGTCTTTTCATTCGCGAAAATGCAGGACGTTGATATTTCTCTCGGTCCGGAAATGAAATCTACCGGCGAAGTTATGGGAATTGATTTTCATTACGCCCGCGCACTTTACAAAGCTATTGTCGGCTCGGGAATGAACATTCCGAAAGAAGGTTGCATTTTATTCACAGTTGCCGATAAAGACAAAGAAGAAATGAAACAACTTGCCCGCGCATTTTACGATCTTGATTTTAAAATTGCGGCGACGGAAGGAACTGCGAAGGCTCTTGAGTCAATCGGTATCGAGGCGGAACTCGTCGGAAAAGTTCATCAGCGCAGTACTGACATCATTCAGCGCATAAAAAACAATCAAATTCATATGGTCGTCAACACTCAAGCACCCGGCAAACACGTTATGCGCGACGGTTTCAGAATCAGACGCGCGACGGTTGAACACGGTATCCCTTGCCTGACGAGTTTGGAGACTTTTATGCGTGACAGACGGCTTGTCTATTCTCTCGCCATTCAAGATTACGTCGGCGGCGGAGATGAACTTGCTTGAGCGATAAAGAATTTAAATTTGGCGATATGCTTTTTGAGTGGGACGAAAATAAAAACCGTCTCAACAAAATTAAACACGGCATCAGCTTTGAAACTGCATTAAAAGTTTTTGCGGATGAAAACAGAATTGAGCAATTTGATGATTTTCATTCCGATGACGAAGAACGTTGGCAGGTTATCGGCAAAGTCAATGATATTTTGTTTGTGGTTTATACAGAAAGATTCGAGGCAGTAAGATTGATTACTGCACGAAAGGCAACTGCGGCGGAAAGGAGGATTTATTATGATCGTGCGCAAGGTTATTAACATTTACGAACCTTTGACGGAAGAACAGAAAGCCGAAATCGAAGCGTTAAAAAATATGCGCGATGAGGACATTGTTTTTGATGAAGACTGCCCCAAACTCACTGAAGAACAACTGCGAAAATTTAAAAGAGTCAATCCCCTCAAGAAAAAGGCGGCAAGCTGAATCGGTATGAGCGACAGAGAATTTCAATTTGGAGACCGAATTTTTGAATGGGATGAAGATAAAAATCGTCTCAACAAAATTAAACACGGCATCAATTTTAAAACGGCCGCTAAGGTTTTTAACGACGAAAATCGTATTGAACGCCGTGATTATGAACATTCGCAGAACGAAGAACGCTGGCAGGTTATAGGACTGGTTGAGGATGTTCTCTTTGTGGTGTATACGGAGCGCGGAATAAAAACCCGCTTGATTTCTGCGCGACTTGCAACTGACAGCGAAAGGAGTGAATATTATGGCGATGGTGACTTATATTTTACATAAAAATCAGCCTTTAACGGATGAAGAGCGGGAGGAAATTCGCGCTTTAAAAAATCGCCCGATAGTTTTTGACGAAGACTGCCCCGAACTCACCGAAGAGCAACTGCGGCAATTTAAAAGAGTTAATCCCCTCAAAAAGAAAGCGGCAAGCTGAATCGGCATGAGTAAGATTGAAAAAATTATCGAAGGGCAATTTGTCGAGTGGGACAAGAAAAAATCTGCGATAAACTTTCAAAAGCACGGAGTTAAATTTGAAGACGCGGCACTTGTTTTTGCCGATGTAAACAGAATTGAGCGACGTGATGACAGACATTCGCAAGACGAGGAGCGTTGGCAGGTTATCGGCGCGGTTGGAAATATTTTGTTGGAAATTTTGTTCGTGGTTTACACCGATCGCGGCGAAGCCGTCAGACTGATTACCGCAAGAGCGGCTACACCTGCGGAAAGGAGTGAATACTATGGAGCGCAGAACTATTTATGAAGGTCAACAGCCTGCACCCGAACAAATTGAAAGACTTCGCGCTTTAAAAAATCGCCCGATAGTTTTTGATGAAGACTGCCCCGAACTCACCGAAGAACAACTGCGACAATTCAAAAGAGTCAATCCTCTCAAAAAGAAAGTGGCAAGCTGAATTAAAAAAATGAATATTGCAATTTGTGACAGCGACGAAAAAATCTGCGAAAATATTTCAAATCTGATTCGCACAGAAAATTTTCCCGCCAAAATTTTTACCTTCACGTCAAAAGAAAAAATCTTGCAAAGTAAAGAAAATTTTTCAATTTATTTTCTGGACATCAAAGGCGTTGAAGGCTTGGAAATCGCGAAAATTTTGCGGAGGCGAGAAAAAATTTTGCAGACTTCGCCCGGCATTTTAATTTTCGTGACCGGTTACGACGATTTTATGGCGGAGGCTTTCGACGTTCACGCCTTCCACTACCTCTTAAAGCCGATTGACGCAAAGAAATTTTCTCAAGTTTTTAACCGCGCCGTCGAAGAAATTAAAAATTTTCAAACTCAAGCCGAAAAATTTCTGCTGATTAAAGTCGACGGTATGAACAAAAAAATTTTCCTGCGCGATATTTTTTTCATTGAAAGTGCAAACAAAAAAATTATTATCCGCACTGCCGAAGGAAATTTTGAAATTTACGGCAAAATGGACGCTTTTGAAATCGCGCTCGGCAAAGATTTTTTTCGCTGTCACAGGTTTTTTATCGTCAACCTGGCGAAAATTTCCGCGTACAATTCCAACACAATTTTTTTGGAAAGCGGCGACAAAATTTTTATTTCGCAGAAAAAATACGCGGAGTTTGTGAAAAATTTTTTGACTTACGCTCAAAGCGGGGGCGCGGTAAATGTTTGCTGAAGACGAACTGTTGGAAATTTTTTGTCAAATACTCATCGGGCTGATCTCATTCAAGTACACGGAAAAATTTTTGCGCGCCAACTTTGAAAATCGGCGAAAAACTTTAATCATCTGGATTTTATTTTATGCGGCGACGCATATTTTTTTTTCAAAAATCACCGAAACTTTCGCGCCGCACAGCCGTTTCATAAATATTTTTCCGCACGTCTTGATTTTCTTCGCATTGCAGAAAAAATTTTTCGAACAAGACCGAATAAAGCAAATTTTTATCGTGGCGAGTTTCACGGCGGGCTGGGAAATTCTGCGATTCGCGGCAAGTCCTTTGGCTCACGCAATTTTTTCGCTGTGGAGTCCGGTCTGGGCGTGGTCGGTAAATTATTTGGTCGCAAAAGAAATTTTCGACGCAGAAAAAATTATTTCACTGATGAGCGCAGTAAATCGACTGGCAATTTTTTTTGTAATCGGAATTTGCAGAGGCGTTCAATTCGGCATTTTCATTTTCTACCTGCGAACAATCGCGAAAAATTTAAAAAATCTGTCCGCCCCGTTAAATCTTCAATCGGGATTATTTTTAATTTTTCCGTGCGTAACGGTTTTGTTAATCGACTTCACAATTCGGCTTATGGCGTTTTCGGCGGACAACGGCGCGGTAATGCTGATTTACGAGCGAGTGCCGGAAACCGTCTTTTTGTTGCCGCCGGTGAGTTTGTTCCTGTTGGGCGTGATAATTTCGTCGGTAATTTTATTTCAAAACTTCGTGCAGTACAAAGAAGAAGAACAGAAACGAATCCTGCTTGAAAATCGCGTGGTTGAAGTGCATCGAGAAATTTCGGAGCTGGAGGAAATTTATTCAGAAATTCGCGGGCTGAAACACGATTTGCGCAATCACCTTGAAAATATCTATTCTTACGCGCAAGGAAATTCAGAGCTGGAAAATTATTTGCGGAAAATGAATTTGACGATAGAAAAATTAAATTTTTCGGACAAGACCGGCAATCCGATAACCGATATAATTTTCCACAAAATTCGTCAGCAGGCGCGAAAAAAAAATATTTCGTTCACGGCAAATTTTTTTTACCCGCAAGACAATCGCTTTGATGTATATGATTTGAGCGTGATTTTAAATAATGCCCTGCAAAACGCGCTTGAAGCGGCGGACAAAGTATCATTTAACGCCGAAAAATTTATCGAAATAAAGGCATATGATCGCGGCGGATTATTTTTAATAGAAATCGAAAATAATTTTGACGGCGAAATTAACTTTGACAAAAAAAATTTTCCCGCAACGACAAAGCCCGATAAAAAAATTCATGGGATCGGACTTGAAAATATTCGACGTTGCGCAAAAAAATATCTCGGCGACATTGACATAAAAATCGACAAAAAAATTTTCCGCCTGACGATTATGCTTTACAAAAAGGCAGAAAGTTAAAATTTTCTGCTTGTCAAAAATTTTTTCTGCAGTTATAATTGCGCTGAAGGTTGAGCGCAAAAAAAATCGCCCTGCGCTAACAGGACGGTGTACCACGTCGAGCGGTCAGCCTCTCAGTATGTTTTGAAAATGAATCAAGCTATATACTTCAAAGCCGCTAGGCAGTATGCTTAGGCGGCTGCTTTTGTGCAAAGCACCATGATAACGCCGGTGATGGAAATCACGCGGACGATAATTTTAATCATGCGCATATGCAACAC
>CAJOCT010000127.1 GCA_905236725.1 uncultured Selenomonadaceae bacterium
GCAGTTGACGTTTGTCGGCTCAATTCCCGCAGACTGTCGAGCAGTTTCAATCAGTGTGAATGAAATCACGGGCGTTGACGGTTTTGCAAAGCCGGGCGATAAAGTTGACTTGTTACTTGTCGAGACTTATGAAAAACGAAGTGCAACGGCAAGTCTTTTACTTCAAGATGTTTTGCTGTTGAGCATAAATAAAAATATGGGCAGGCAAAATGAAAATTCTTCGGCAGAGGAAAAAAATTCCGGCGAAGTGGTTCCTTCGACGGCAACTTTCGCACTTCGTCCCGATGATGTTTTGAAGTTGGTTTCGGCGTCGAAACTCGGCGAAATTTATTTGAGTCTTCGTCCCGCGCACCCCGTTGCAAGATATTCCGATACGATTGACTACACGATTGATTCAATCAACGCCGATAAATTTAAGAAGGAAAATTCTCCGCAAACTGCACCTGTGCCGCCGATTCCCTGTTCCCGATGAAAATAAAATTGAAATTATTCAAGGCGATCAAATTGTTCAGAAAAAATAATTTTATCAACGCGATTTTTTTGGCGGCGATGTTAATTTGTAACGTTGCCTTTGCCGATTATCAAGATCCGCAAGTTTTAAACATAGATTTGCAAACTTCGCACTATATGAATCTTGGCGAAAAAATTACGCGCTTGGCAATCGGTGACCCTGAAGTTGCCACAGTCGTACAAGTGCCGAATTCTCCCGGTGAATTTCTGATTGTGACCAAAGGTCCCGGCTCAACAACTTTATTTGTTTGGACCGCGACGAATAACTTTTACAGATATATCATAAACGTTTCACCGGAAGACAGCGGACAAGCTAGGATGATTCAAAAAGCCATAGGTCTGCCCGATGTCCACGTTAAGAAAGTCGGCGACAAAATTTTGTTGACGGGCAGTGTTCGCAATCAGTACGAGAGAAATTATGCCGTGCAGGTTGCGCGGTTGTACGTTAGCAAGGGCAGTGAAAGCAGTTTGAGTGTCGGCAGCGGCATAAGCATTTCGGTTGAAACTCAAGAGGCCGATTACAGTCGGCGGGAGTACCGTTCAAAGTAAAGGCGAAATTATCGACCTTTTGCACATGCGCCACCCTACGCAAGTTCGCTTGGAAGCTCAAGTTATCGCAATCAATCCGCAGGACAGATCGAATATCGGCATTCAATACGGCGACGATCCCTTAAGTTCGCCGGGAGTTTTTACATTGGAAAATAACCGCACTTCAGGAAATTATTTCCGGCACGGTGCATGGGAATATTCTCCGCTGGGTGTGAGAATAAGCGCACTCGTCACGCAAGATAAAGCTAAAATTCTTTCCCGCCCGAGTATTACAACTATGAGCGGCGAAGAAGCTGTCATTCAAGTCGGCGGCGAAATTCCTTACACCACACGCGATAAAGACGGCTGGGTCAACGTCACTTTTAAAAACTACGGAATTATTTTACAGCTGAAACCAACCGTTGACGCCGAAGACAGAATTACTTCGACGATTCACACCGAAGTCAGCAACGTCAGCGGGGAAACCGTCGGAGACCTGCCGATTTTGGGAGTGCGTCGAGCTGATGCCGTTGTTACGGTTCGTAGCGGTTCAACTATGGTTATCGGCGGACTTCTGGACTCTTCCGAAAGAAAAGTTGTCAGTAAATTTCCGTTGCTGGGAAATATTCCGATTATCGGAGAATTTTTCAAATACACCTCAAAAACTAAGGATAAACAGGAACTCATAATTTTGGTCACGCCTTACATTGTCGAGGACGATGAGCTTTCTCAAGCGCAGATGTCCGATTCCATGAAAGATTTTTACGATAAGGGGAGAGCGGAAAAAGATAATTTAAATAAAGTCGATCTGAATGATTTGCCTGAAGATAACGATAAACCTGTTGCTTTCGCGGAGTAAAATTTGCGAAAAACTTTTTAGGTCACCATCAAAAAAATTTTAAATTCTAAAGTATAGAAGGTGTTTTATAAAATGGTGGATAGAATAAGCAATGTAATTATCAGCGTTTTCAGCACAACGCCCGGAATAGGGAAAACTTTGGTCGCGATAAATCTCGCGACGGGGCTTGCCTATGAAGGAAAAAAAGTTTGTCTCGTCGATTTGGATTTGCAATTCGGCGACGTGATGAATTATCTGCAATTAAATTCAAATAAGACTATCGCCGGAGCTCAAAGAGCTTTCAAAGAAGATCCCGAAAATTTTAACGTAAATGATTTTCTGGTGAAATATCTCACCGGCTATTTCGATTTTTCCATACTTCCCGCGCCTATATATGTTCGAGACGCATATCAAATTGACGTTTTGGCTGTCGAGGCGATTATAGGACAGCATTTAAGAGATTTTGATTTTGTGGTAATTGATTTAAATTCCGCGTTCAGTTCGATGAATCTCGCGATGTTGGATTTAAGCACGATTATAACTTATCTTGGCGTTGCGGATTTTTTGCCCGCGCTGAAAAATTTTAAAGTCGGCTATGATACTTTGCTACGCTTTGAGTACGAGGAGCAAAAAATTCGTTTGGTTGAAAATCGCGCCGATTCTCAAAAACTTATTCACAGTTCGGACGTGGAAAAACTTTTGGGCGAACCTTTTTATCACAGGTTGCCTAATGATTTTCCTTCCGCGACAAAGTCGATTCAAGAAGGTCGGCCGCTGATTTTTGCCGCGCCCGATTCAAAATTGACGAAAAGTTTTATCGAACTTGCGGCGCATTATACCAATCGGCAGATAATCACGCCTGTTACCGAAGTTGCGACTGCACCGAAGCAAGGTTTTTTCTCCCGCGCGTTAAATGTTTTATTCGGTTGAGGCAGGTGATTTTTCATGGCGATTCAAGTTGTTTTGGTCGAAGAAGATCAAAAAGTTATCGAGGATATGCTCGTCGCGTTGAGAAAGTCACCTGAATTTGAAATTGCCGCGATTTATAAAACTGCGGAATCTGCGCTCGGTCAAAGTAAAATGTTTCAGCCGGAATTATTTTTAATCGACGTGGACAACGAAAAATCAGTTTCGTTAATTTCGGCTTTTATCGAGACCTATCCCGACGCGAAGGTTTTGGGAATGATGACTTATTGGAAATCCGCGACGGCTTACGAATGTTTGAAGGGCGGCGCAGTCGGCTGTATTTTAAAATCTTTCACGATTGAAGAAATTAAAAAAGCTCTCAAACTTTACGAACTGCGCGGAAAAAATGCTCCTTCGCGCGTGATAGCTTTTTTCAGCCCGAAAGGTCGAGCGGGGCGGACAACGGTTGCGTCGATTTTGGCGTTGGAGTTGGAGAAAAAAAGCGGTGAAAGAGTTGCGCTGATTGACGCGGATTTACAATTCGGGGATATGCCGATATTTTTCGACGTTGAGCCCGAACACACGATAGTTGAAGCGACGCAAGATATAAAACTGCTGAACCCGCTGACTTTCGAGCCGTATTTTCATAAAATAAAAGACAGCGTTTATCTTCTTTCCAGTCCCGACAAACCCGAATATGCGGAACTTGTTGACGTGGAAAGTTTTATCGAAGTCGTGCGAATGACTTGCTGTCTTTTCAGATATGTTTTAATCGACTTGCCCGCAGGTTTCAATCCGATTTCGATAAGCACTTGCGATCTTTCCGGCACGGATATTGTTATGGCGATGTTGAACAACGTTTTCGATATTCACCATATGCGCCGAACGCTGGAAGTATTTCAAACTTTCAAGCACGGTCACAAAAAAGTTTATACCTGTTTCACCCGCGTCAACCCTTGCACGGAAGACGAGCGGTTAAAAATTCAGCGCGAACTCGGTTATCCCGTCACGGATATTTTGCCGAATGAATATCAGATGATTTCGTTGGCGAACAGCGGCAGACTTTTGAAAGGTTTGCCGAAAGATTCGCTCTTGATTCAGAAAATCGGCGAAATAGCTGACGATGTTATCAATGAGAGGAGATGAAAAAATTTTGATTTTCCTCGTGTCGTCGGCGGTCTCGATTTTTGCCGCGATAGTTTTTCTCTCTTTGATAACTTATATTCGCAAGCGCACTTCAATCGACATTTTTCACAGGATGCGCCGTCATAATGTTTCGGACGAAAAATTAAATCCGAACGCAAAAAAATCTTTTCTTGAAAGAGTTCACGAACTTATACAACAAATTGCAAAACCGCTCGATGACAGGAAAATTTTTTCAAAACTGGATTTAAAACTGAAACAGGCAGGAATACAGACCTCCGGCGCAGAATTCACCATCATAATTTTTATTGCGATGTTGGCGGCGGGACTGCTTGCCTATATGCTGACGATTGATAATTTGGTTGCGTTGACAATCGGCGTATCGCTCCCGATGATAATTTGTTTTTTAATCCAAGTTCGTATTCGCAAGAGAAAAAATTCTTTCACCGAACAACTCGGCGACTGTTTAATAACTATCGCGAACGCTTTGAGGGCGGGCTACAGTTTTCAGCAGGCAATTGACGTTATCGCGAAGGAAATGGAATCGCCGATAGGACAGGAATTTTCCCGCGCTTCGACAGATATCAGAATGGGAATGCCGGTTGAAAACGCTTTGTTGCAGATGGATAAGCGTATCGGAAGTGCGGATTTTTCCCTTGTAATAGTCGCCGTTTTGATTCAGCGCGAAGTCGGCGGAAATCTCGCGCAAATTCTCGACACAATCAGCGATACGATTATGGAGCGCATCA
>CAJOCT010000128.1 GCA_905236725.1 uncultured Selenomonadaceae bacterium
TTACACCGAATGGCGAAAAAAATATTTTGCTGATATGGACTTGGAAACTTTACACAAAGAAGCCGTTGAATATGGCAAGGCTCACCCGTTTCGCGGAGGAAAAAAAATTGACTGAAAATATTTTCCCTTACGAACTGCCCCAAAATTGGCATTGGACAACTTTAGAAAAAGTTTGCGAATTGTCCAAAGGCGAAAAAATATCTGATGAAAAATTTCCATATCTCGACGTAAAATATTTGCGTGGTGCGAAAGAAAAAAATTTAGTCAGGAGTGGAAATTTTATTTCTAAAGGGACAAAAGTAATTTTAGTGGACGGCGAAAACTCTGGCGAGATTTTTACAGTTTTTGAAGATGGATATTTAGGAAGTACTTTGCGCGAAATAAAAATTTTTGAAAATATTGACGCAACTTTTTTTCAATATTTCGTTTCTACAAAAAAAAATTTATACCGCCAAAATAAAAAAGGTTCTGCTATTCCGCATTTGAACAAAAATTTATTTTATTCAACGTTTTTTCCACTGCCGCCGATGGACGAACAGAAAAAAATTGTCGAACGCATCGAAAGTTTATTTTCAAAACTGGACTCGGCAAAATCTATCGTGCAAAAAATTCTTGACGGCTATAAACTCCGACGCGCCGCAATTTTGCACAAAGCATTTACCGGCGAACTCTCAAAAAATTTCCGCGCCGAAAATAATTTGTCGCTGGACGACTGGCAAGAAAAAACTTTGGGCGAAGTCATAAAAAAAATTAAATATGGAAGTTCGGCTAAAAGCACTTATCAAAAAAACAATTTTCCAATCTTGCGTATCCCCAATATCATGGAAAACAGAATTGATTTTTCTGATATGAAATATTTATTTAAACCTGACGATAGCTGTCAAGTTTGCAGCAATGACATTTTGATTGTCCGTTCTAACGGAAGTCGTGACCTAGTTGGAAAGTGCGCACTAATTCCTGAGATGGAAAAAAATTATTTTTACGCATCGTTTTTGATATGTATTTCCCCAACGAAAAGCATCTCTGCAAAATTTTTGTCAACATATTTAAATTCCAACCTAGCCAGAAAACAGATGTTTTCAAAGGCTAAATCTTCTTCAGGAATTTACAATATAAATTCAAAAGAAATAAAATCTATAAAAATTTTTCTCCCGCCACTTGCCGAACAAAAAGAAATAGTCCGCGTCCTCGACAGCTTACTTGACAAGGAACAGCGGACTAAAGAAATTGCGGAAAAAATTTTGCAGGAAATTGACTTGCTGAAAAAATCTGTTTTGGCGCGAGCTTTTCGCGGCGAGTTGTAAAAAAATCATTCGGTAATTGTTCCCGACTTGATGTGATAAGAAATTTTATTTTCTTCGCAAAATTTAATAACTTGTTCAGCACAGCTATTATAAAAATTTTTGCAGTCGGGATAAGCAGAAATTTCTTTGCTGTAATTCGTCCTTCCGAATATGATTTTGTCAACGAATTTAACCGTCTCCAAAATTTCTTCAAGATTTTGTTGAATTATATTTGGAGTAGGATACGGCTCAATACTGACCCAAGTTTTAAATTTTTCATCGTGAAGAAATTTCAATGCGGAAATTCTATCGCTATAGAAAGCCGAGCCCGGCTCCATTTTTTTTCGATATTGTTCATCAAGGGAAACTAAAGTTATTCCGTATTCATTTTCTTTTGAAAGTTTAATGAGTTCGGGAGGCAAAATGCCTTTTGTCAGCACTGTGCATTTAATATCAGCATCATTCAATTTTTTCATGGCTGACAAACTCATTTCTGAAATTTCTTCGTAGCCATACATAAACGGGTCGGTCGAAAAACACAACTGCACAGATTTTATTTTATCTTTCAAGCGTGGAATTTCTTTATCTAAAAGTTCCAGAGTGTTTGAAACAATTTTCGGCTCAATCCATTCATCATAAGATTTAATTTGTCCGAAACGTTTTTTTAGCATAAATGCATAGCAAGGATACTTACAACCGTGTGAACACCCCAAAACATGATTCATTGTGTAGTCGCCGTATTCAACGCCCGTCTTATAAAGCATAGTTTTACGCTCTATACAATCCAAAAATTCTTCACCCCTAAACAAAATCCGCCAATTCTTTTTTTATTTTACAAAGTCCAGTTTCTTGCAAAATTTTTTTTATCTTTTTTATGTAACCCTCCGTAGGAAATATGGGATGTTCATCGACAAAATCCCATATTTTTTTCAAAGGCACATTTTTTTCACCTTTGAAAGACTTGATAATATAATTCGCGATGTCGGTGATATAATAACACTGTCTATCCTCTAATCCTAAAGTTTCAAAAAGAGTTTGTTGATTTTCTCGTCCATGAGTATTTTGATTGGAAGATTTATCGCCAAAAATTTTCCAAGCTGTCTTTTTGAAAAGTTTAAAACCAGCTTTACTATTTGTGAAAAAAATTATGCTGTAAATTTTTGCATTGGTTTTTATGAAAAAAGGAAATGATGCCAAATAATATTTTTGATTCAAGAGATTCGGGATTCTGCGAAAATTTCTAATTATGTTTTTGATAATTTCGTCATAAGCATTTTTATCGTCATGTAAACTTACCAATTCTTCAATTGATGTCAAATATGTTTTTTTGTACTTATCGATAGTTTCAGAACGTTTAACGGAAGTAATCGCTCTTCGTGTATCGTAATCCATATGATTGAGTATTACTTCACCCCAACCGAAAAAGTATTCTACAAGTGCCTCCCAATCTATTGCCGCCTTGTAGGGATCGTAGAATAAAAGGTAGTGCAGACCTTCGTGATACAATAACTCTTTTCGTAATGCTTTTAATAAATCATTTCCATCTTGACAACTAAGGCTATACTGAAAGTTATTAGTTTTTGGAGGCAGATGTTTTTGTAATTCAGCGACTTTGGCAGGATTTTTATCATTGAAATAAAGATGTGCACTTTTATCAGGATACTTTTTCATTGCCTCTGAAATAATTTTAGCAACTCTAATAGGTGTTCCTTCCACTTCGTTACCAGCAGAATCTTCATAAATTCCATTATTGCACATACAATCTATGAAAACAATCTCCTTACAATTTCTTTCAGAATTAAACGATTTAAAGTTCATCAATTTTTGTACCCAAGATTCAACATACTTAGCAACAAGTTCAAATTTCTTTATTGTATGCTCCGATACTTTATTTTCATGTTTCAATGATTGCTACTCCCTCCATATAAACGATACGTAAAAATATCACTAAAAAATTTATTCGTCAATAAATTATAAACAGATCCACACGGCGTTTCATAAATTTCAAGCAGACATCAAGCACAAGCAGTCAGCCGCGCCGTCAGCTTTGAGTTGGAGTTATAATTCAGCCGACTTCTGCGAAAAAATTTAATTTTAAGTTCTAGTTTTATGTAATGGTTGCTGTGGATTTTTTTCGCATTTCACGGGTACTTGTTCACTAAGTCGACAAGCGACTAAGTTCACGACGTACACCGGCTCAAAAAATCTTACGCGACAAACAGTAAAGGAAGTTGTTGGTGAAAATCTGGGAAAATCAGATTTGAACCTACAACTTTTTGTTTTCTCTAAATGTCAACTTACTCCTTTCCTATTCCTTCGAAATGTCAACCTCCATATAAATTTTACAAACTACTGATTTTAACGTTATCCGTTATCTTGATACTTACGATGCCTACAGTACAGCAAGCGGAGCGGTACCCGCGCGCTACGATACTTACGATACCTACAGTATCTAATCTTTTTTTGATGGTCCGTGAAAATGGCGTACTGACGCGGAAAATTGGCACTTTTCGGGCTTTTGAAAATGGCACAATCCCCACTGCAAAATGGCACAATCCCCACTGCAAAATGGCACAATCCCCACTGCAAAATGGCACAATCCCCACTGCACTTTTTGTGCGGATGGCGTTACGGCGGGGATTGGAGAGACAGCGGATGGAAAAATTGAAAGTGAAAATAATATGAAAATTAGTAAGTGAGTTTAATGGCGTAAAAGACGTTGCGTTTTTTGACGAGCTCAAAAGATTTTATGTGATTTTTGGCGTTCAGGTGTTCAAAAAGTTTAACGATGCCTTCACGAACACGCTTTTTAGTCTTGTTATCAGCATCTTTAATTCTACATTTTTGGAAGATGTCGGCGAAAGTAATAGTAGGAGTCATTTTATGAAGTATGATTTCTTGAATGCGTCGCATAACATAATTTTTGGCAGCGATGATGGTAGGAGAGTTGTTTTGGTAGGGAACGTCGAGAAGCTCAGCGTCGTAGGTCAACATTTGCTTTTTTAAACTGGCTTGAGTTAAAAAAGGAGATTCGCGGTCGAAATAAATAACGTCGGAAGTTTGCCCGTTGATAGTGACTTCAGCGCGATAGCAAGGTAAGACGGCAGATTTTTTAATAACAATTTTATCGTCGCCGCTTATATATTCGAGTTTCTCATAAGCATCAAGGATTTGAGGGTCGTAGGCAGTGAACATAAGTCGGTCGATGCTTTGAAGAATGGCTTTGAGTTGAACGGGACTGGGCTTAGAATTACCGCTGGCATCGTTTACTTTACCGGTTAAGCCGCGATAGATAATGGCGGGAGTGATGTAGCGCTCAAAACAGCGCGGTCGTGTTCGTCAAGGGGAATAAAGTTGGAAAAGCCGTTTTCGTTGGAGATAGAGAAGGAGCTTTTAATATTGCCGAATTTTTTATGGTTTTTCTTTTCGATGAGAGTGGCTTTGGCGTTTGATTCGAGGAGTTTTTGGTAAGATTCACGAGTTAAGTTGAAAAAACGTTTGGTAGCTTTGTCATTGAGTTCGACACGCTTTTTTGAAGGATAAATTTGAACATTTTTAATATCGTTGATAACATTATTTAAAGAATCGTTCATTTTGAAGTACCTCATTTCTGATTGTCGACATCGATAGAATCGGAGTCGGTATTGGTTTTATTTTTGAAATCGTTTTCATCGCAAGGCTGAAAGTAGTCGTGGGCAGAAAAATAATGGAAGTAGCAGTCATAATTAGAGCCTTGCCGATTTTTTAAACATTTGAGATGAATATGTCGCGGTTGCTGTCTTTTCGCGTCATCGATTTTTTTGCGAATTTGAGAAATATCCGCGCCGCCTTTAATTTTGTTCATAATGAAAAGTTGCAAAGCCCAAACGACATCAGCGGAATATTCAATGCCGCCCGACTCCTTGAAACTCTCGAAGGAAACAGATTGGTTGTAGTTGGTGCGATTGAAGGAACTGATGACGATGAAGGTGGTGTTGGTGTCGCGCTGAAATTTTTTGAGTTTGCGAACAGTGTCATCAATGCCGAGTTTGATGTTGTCCTTGTGGTGAGGAATGATTTGAAGATAGTCAAGGCAAATGACAGGGGCTTTTTCCGCTTGAATACAGAGAGGACGAATACGGTTGAGTAAGTCGTCAACAGATTCGTCTTGAAGTTCGATAACTTGAAGATTGAGTTTAGAATCAGTGATTTCTAAAATGATAGAATCGAGAGAATTTGTCCAAGCTCCGCGACGAATATCAGCGGCAGTGAGAGAAGATTGTCTGTCGTGAAGAAAAAGATTTCTTGAGGCGGTTTTGGTGAAGAGTTCAAGAGCGGACATTTCGTAGGAACAGAAAATACAAGATTCGCCGTTTGATGCAAGTTGTTCAAGAAGTTGCCAGCAAAAAGTGGTTTTCCCAGCGGCAGGAGTAGCGCCGATGACATAAAGCCCGGGACTGAAAAATTGGTTGAGGTCGATGTTATCAAAGCCGGTTTTGCGATTGGCATACTTTTTTAAGTTGTCGATTTCGATTTTAAGATGGTTGGCAAAATAATCAGAGATGTTTAAAGATTTTGAAGGCATTGAAGAATGATTGATGAGGTCAAGAGCGGAATGAGATTGAGCGACGAGTTCGTTGACGGATTTCAGACCTTTTTGAGCGTCGTCGATGAGGATATGAGATTGAAGAATGATTTTTCTGAGGTCAGATTTTTCTTTGATAACTTTGGCATGAGAGAGCGCGAAAGCGTTGGTGAAAGTCCAAGCGGTGACATCAAGTGCGTATTGAAGAACATATCCTTTTAATCCGACGCTACGCATATCTTCGATGAGAGAAAGGGCGTTGGGTTCGATACCGTTCAAGTACAGTTTGACAATGTGCTTGAAAATAAGTTGATGTTCGGGACGATAGAAATCGTCAGCGTTGATGATGTTGAGAAGTTTTGGAATGATTTCGCCACCGCGAATGAGCATTGCACCCAAAACTTCCTTTTCCATTTCAAGGTTGTTGGGAAAATCATCTGGGGAAAAAAAGTCGTTCATAAAAATGCACCTCTTTCAAAACTAAAAAGACAACAAACGCAAGCAATAAACTTGTGAATGTTGTCTTGAAAAATACCGTATAATCAGAAGAACTGATTAAGATCGGTAGCAATGAAGCCCGTGAGGTTTTCATGTGAATATTCGACATTCACAAGATGAGCTCTGTAACGTTTGTCAGACGTTGCGGAGCCTTTATTGCATTTAGAATAAATTTTCCATAGAACGGTTGAATTTTAACACGATAACGTAAGTAATTCAAATATTTGAAGAAAAAAGTTTAGGGAGAATTTTGGGCGGAATTTTCAGAAATAATTTTAGTGTAGATGTAATCGTTGACGGCTTGAGTTTGAGAAGGAATGTCCCAAAAGTGCCAGCCGAAAACAATGAGCGCGATACAAATTATCAAAGTTACGGCGAGGGTGAGGAAAATATTCAGGTCTAATCTGTCGGAAAAAGAAAGGGATTCGTCAGGCTCATTTTTATGAGAAATTTCGGAAATGACAGCTTGTTGGGAATTTTCGAGTTCGGAAATGCGTTTATTTAAATCCGAGAATTGAGTCAAAATATTTTTCTGAGAAAGTTGAATATTTTCGAGAAGTTTAAGTTGTTGTTCGTTAAAATTATTATTGGGTAACTTAAAATCCATAATAAGACCTCCTAAAAATTATCAATGACATTGGCATTTGGGAAAGAAGGAAGTTCTTGGAAAGGCTTAACGCCGTTACATTGAGAAATCGGAGAAATTTTTTTGTTGTAAGAATCGAAAGTAAGGCATTGAAGATGAAGGCAAAAACACCGCAAAGAATTTTTGTCAGTCCTGTACCAAAGAGAATTTGAGCAATGGGAGCAAGCAACAAAATTTTTGAGATATGCGGAAAGATTTAATTCGTCTTCCGCACCAGTACAGAGAGAGATTTTGTCGAGCAGGAAAGAATGAGAGAGTTCGCAATAGCATTTCAGTTTATCGTTGGTAAGAGTTCGAAGCCAAAAACTGTGGCAA
>CAJOCT010000129.1:0-3634 GCA_905236725.1 uncultured Selenomonadaceae bacterium
ACCTGTACGAATTTTGAGGTTTATCCCGCGAAAATTTACCCTTCAGCCATTCAAAAATTTTCAATTTAACCTCTCCAATCAAAAAAGGCTTTCAGATTTCTTCTGAAGAGCCTCCGCAATTCGTTTTTGCGCAATTTCAAAATATTTTTCATCGGTCTCAAAGCCGATAAATTTTCTGCCGGTATTTATCGCCGCGACCGCCGTCGTCCCCGAGCCGATTGTCGCGTCCAAAACAACTTCCCCTTCGTTCGTGTACGTTTTTATCAGATATTCCAACAACTCAACAGGCTTTTGCGTCGGGTGAAATGCTGTATCGTTAACTTGCGGCTGGCAACCTTTCACTATATCGCGCGGAAATCTTCGCCCGTTCGAATTTGTACGCCAATTTTCTATTCCGTCGCGATAGTTTTCAGATGAACGTCCGCCGGAAATTACTTTATACGGCTTGCCCTGCGTAAATTGCGGGTTGTATGTCGGCAGTTGTCGATAGAAAATTAAAACGTCCTCGTGACATTTCAAAGGCGTTTTGTTCGCGTTCAAAAAGCCTGTCGCAAGAGATTTTTCGACGACGATTTTGTAGCGATAATCTTTTAAGTTCGACGACGCCAACTCTATCAGAAATTTCCCGTTAGCGAAAAGTGCCATCGCCGCGTTCTTCTTCGACACCCGGTAAAATTCTTTCCACATCGGCTCAAACGGTATTTTTTTATCCCAGTCGTTTGAAGTCATTCCGAAAGGCAAATCGCTCAAAATAAAATCGACTGAACCGTCGGGAATGCGCTTCATTCCTTCCAGACAGTCGACGTTGTAAATTTCGTTAAATTCCATTTTCAAAATCCTCAGATAAAAAGTAATCCGCGTTCATCATAAACGCTCGACGTTGAAATATTTCCAACACGAATCGCCCTATCGAGTGCCATGATAAGTGCGACAACGCCGTCGATCTTTTCGCGCGCTTTTTTCTTCGACGGCTTAAGATTTCCGCTTGCGTCAATTTCCACAGCCACATTATTGAAATTCCACATCAGAACTTTATGCCCGTTATGGGCGATTTTTTTATCCAAAATAAGCCTTTCAAGTTCTTTCGTGGGAGAACTCATTGACGAAAAGCCTTGCCCGAATTGCACCATAGTAAAGCCTTCGCCTTCAAGATTTTGAATTATTTGCGCGGCGTTCCATCTGTCAAAAGCAATTTCGCGTATCTGAAATTTTTCACCAAGTTGTTCAATAAACTTTTCGATAAAGCCGTAATGAACGACGGAGCCTTCAGTGGTGTATAAATAACCTTGCTTGTTCCAAACGTCATAGGGAACGTGGTCACGATTGACGCGCAGACTTAAAGTTTCTTTGGGCAACCAAAAATAAGGCAAGACAAAATATTTATCCTCGTCGTCAATCGGCGGAAAGACCAAAACAAACGCGGTTAAATCTGTCGTTGACGATAAATCAAGACCGCCGTAACAAACTCTGCCTTCAAGAAAACTTTCATCAAAGTTAAATTCACATTCTTCAACCTTTTTCATTGACAGCCAGCGCGTATCTTGAGTTTGCCATTGATTGAGCCTCAACTGTCGAAACACCGTTTCTTCTGCAGGAGAATTTTTTGCCGAATTGCAAGCGTCGAAAACTTTTTCAATCGGAATGGTAATATCCAATGACGGATTAGCTTTTCGCCAAACATTCGGGTCAGTCCAATCGTCATCTTCTTTTGCGCCATATATGACAGGATAAAAAGTCGGGTCTATTTTTCTGCCTTCGATAATATCCAATGCCTTCATATGCGTTTCATAGCAGACTGAATTTGTATCATTACCCGCAGTCGTAATCAAAAAATACAGTGGCTGAGTTCTAGCGTCGCCACTGCCTTTTGTCATTACGTCGAATAATTTTCTATTCGGTTGCGTATGCAATTCGTCGAAGATTACGCCGGAGATGTTGAATCCGTGCTTGCTAAACGCTTCAGCAGACAACACTTGGTAAAAGCTGTTAGTCGGTTGATAAACAAGCCTTTTATAAGCGTGTAAGACTTTAATATGACGTTTAAGAGCGGGACACATAGCAACCATATCGGCGGCGACGTCAAAAACAATACTCGCTTGCTGACGATCTGCCGCGCAACCGTAAACCTCAGCCCGTTCTTCACCGTCGGCACAAGTTAAAAGAAGTGATAAAGCCGCCGCCAATTCGGATTTTCCATTTTTTTTTGGAATCTCTACGTAAGCCGTATTAAATTGCCGATAACCGTTAGGTTTTATCGTACCAAAAATATCGCGAATAATTTTTTCTTGCCAGCCGATGAGTTCAAACGGCTTGCCGGAAAAAATTCCTTTGGTATGTTTCAAGCACTGAATAAACGCAACTGCGAAATCCGCTTTTTCTTTGTCGTAATAAGAACCCTCCGCCATAAAGCGGGTAGGCTCATAATTCTCTAACATATTTTTTCACCCGACGACTAACGTTTAACTTGACGCAACAGGCTCTCCATCAAATCATTTTGCGGATTTGCACCTTCGTAACCGTTAGCGCAATTTTCTTTAACCACTTGAAAAATCTGATACCAAAGCTGACTCGCCTGTTTCATATAATCCAAACTCATTTTTACAAACGGGCTTGTCATCGGCTCGCCTGTAGTCGGATGAGGAGCAAGCATACCATTTTTATTCAGCTGTTCTTCGCAGTAAATGTGGCGCGCCGAAACCATTGCATAATTTTCAATCAGTTGTTTGGGTACAAGACTTTCGCAACCGTGAGCCTTTAACCATTGCCACGTTTCTTTATAAATCAACTTTGCGTGAAGTTTACCGCCGTCTTTTTGTTTTGCAGAGAGGTATTTTTTTGGCGGAGACATTTCCGCGTTTTCGGACTCGTGGCGGATAGTTAAAACTTCACAGCGTGGAGCTTTTCCCTCTGCAATTTTATCGGCGAGAGGTTTTTTCTTTTTACCTGCGCCTATTCTTGCGCCCCCTCTGGCAGTTCCGTCTTTAGCCATTTTTAAAACTTCCTATCTGAATTTTTTTTCACCTGCTCAAAAAAAATGAATATGCCTTGTTTGAATTCACGTTTTTTTCTGCCTATATGGCGCGCGGTGGTGGGTGCCGAACGGTTTAGGGATTTTACCCGCCCCTGCCCCTGTTTGTGGCGGTAATCGTAATCGAACTGTGGCAAGGTTTGCACAAAGCCATTAAATTATTTAAATCGTTTGTTCCGCCTTCAGACAGTGGCTTAATATGATGCACTTCAGTCGCCGCCGTGTATATGCCTTGTCGCCGACACATCTCACAAAGCGGGTGTTGATTTAAAAATCTCGCCCTAATTTTCTTCCATTGATAACCGTAACGCTTTCTTGATTCGGGATCGCGAATAAATTTGTCATACTCTTTAAATTCAAGTTTGGCGTGAACGTCACAATATCCGCGCGGATTATCGGTAATGTTTGGACAACCTTTATATCGGCAAGGTCTTTTGGGTTTACTGGGCATTTTCAAACTTTCCTTTTATTTTAGATTCGGTAAAATAATCTTGTGAAATCTCAAATAAAAAACCGCCAATCAAGGCGGCTTATTTACTGAGCGGATTTTTACAGCTTGATTATAATCGATAAAGTCGACTGAATAAAGCTGAAACTCGACTGCAA
>CAJOCT010000129.1:3645-5489 GCA_905236725.1 uncultured Selenomonadaceae bacterium
ATAAACTCTCCTCTCCGAAAGTCCTATTAAAAAGCCTATTTCACGAAAATATTTACACGCGACAAAGCGATAGAGTAAAAAAGTTTGTTCAGTTGAATCATGAAAAGTTTTTTGGATATTCACCGAAAGTTGCGACGAAGTTTCAACTACTTTACGTTCCAATTCCGCAATTTTATTTTCGCAATCCGTAATTTGAACGACGAAACTTTCAAAAGCCGACTTAGCCGATCCGCCGGAGGAGACTCCGCTTTCATTTGATTTTCCGTACTTATGAGGAAACGACCCCATGATAATTTTTAACGCCTTCAGCTTTTTGTTTTCAGCGGCAATTTGTTTTTTGAGTGTCCGCACAATGTTCAACTCTTCAAAAGTCATACTCCCCGCTCCTTTGACAATGCAAACAAATATGCTAAAATTTGCTTACGCTGTCTTGCCCGACGGCGCGTTTTTATTTTGAAGACAATCAAACGTTTTACACGGTAAATTACAAAAAATTTTTTAAACTCCTTTTTCCGCATAAATCCGTCAATTTTCATTTTGAGCATCTGACACTCGATTTAAGCCGTTTAAATTTTTATGTTAATCCTTTTTACGTGAAAATATTTCTGGACGCACTGAGAGGCGAATGAGGAAGTTTGAGAGGCATATAAAATTTTTCAACCGACCGAAAAACTCAAAATAAGAATTTTTTTACTTTTGCCGAGAAAACAAAAAGCGAAAATTTTTTGAGATGTTCACTTACGCATTTCACTTCGTGAAACGCTAAAAATCTCTGATTTCAACGCGATTCATCGTTCAAAAATTTTGCCATTCGCTACGCTCATTGAACCTTACGGTTATGACCGAAATTCTCAAAAAATAAAAAAATTGTATTTTTGTTTTTCAGCATATTTACAAAATGAAGTCAAAATTTTATAATCCGGCGACAAAATGGAGGTGAAAATTTTGGCTAAAACTACTACTGTGACCATGCGCGTCGATGCCGAATTGAAACGTCAGGCAGAGTTAATTTGTGAAGATATTGGGCTTACTCCGTCAGCGGCGTACACTCTTTTCTTAAAAGCCGTTGTCCGCACTCGTTCAATTCCATTCAAACTTGAGGCATCTAACTCATTTTTATCCGATTCAAATTCTGATTATTTTCTCGAATCTATCAAAAAAATGGATGCTATCGACGATAACGAATATTTTAACTAAAGCCGCGACAATAAAATTTTTTTGGCTATTTCAAGATAAAAAATATCTTCGAGAAAAATTTCATCACATTCTTTATCCCCGATAAGAAAACTTTTTCTGTCATCAATCAGCGAATCAAGCTGTTTTATGCAACGCTGAATCGTTTCCTGTGAGAAATTACCAGTCATTTGAATCACGCTCCAATATCTTCAAAAACAACAGGCAATTTTCTTTTAAGTGCGTCAAGAATCATTTCGGCGACCTGCCTCATCTGCGGATGAGCGTCTTTTGCCGTCCGAAGTTTTAAAATGTGCCTCCACTCTCTCAAATTTGCCGTCATTATGATTTCGGTCTTTAAACTGTTCGGAAGAATACTTCGCGCAATTTCAGGCGGTGTATCAAAAAATCTAGCTGTTTTATATTCATTTTCAATTTCTTTACAAAGCATAGTCCAATAATCTATATCGCCTTGCCAAAATGGCGGCTCGATAAAAGTCAATTCGCCTTTGGAATAATCATTAAAGCGAGTTGATTCAATCGTGAAACTTGCCAGCCTGTAACGGGTAAGTTCCGCCATTACTCCTCTGTCGCAAATTATTTTGAAAGTTGCGCTGAAATGTTCCAAAACTGATTCGTGTCCGCGCTTGATTAAGTTGCGGATAAATTTT
>CAJOCT010000130.1 GCA_905236725.1 uncultured Selenomonadaceae bacterium
GACTTCCTTCACTTGTTTTTCTCGATTCTTTTTTCTGTACATAAAAACACATCTCCCAAGCTTATTTTACTTGAAAAGTGATTTTTGTCTACAGTCTGAGAACTTGTGAATACAAGTTCTCATAGTGAACGTCTGAAATTTTAGTTGCGGTCGTTTCGCTCAAAACTTTTCCGAAATGAATTTCACACGCCGCAATTTTATTTTCACAGTCAAAAAAAGTTTCTCCGATAAAAATTTTTTTGTCGTCTTCCACGATAAAAGAATCTTCGTCGTTAAAAGTCCATTTTTCGGAATTTACTTTTGCAGTCGCGAGAGGTTGAAGAACTCCGTTTAATTTTGAATCGCCGTCAGTTGTTCGGGAAAAATAAATTTTATTGGAATCGCCTGCCGAAATTGTCACGTTATCGAAAGCGGAGCCGATTGACAAAATTGCGCCGTCGCCTGCTGAAGTTTTTTCAATGAAAGTAAATCTGCGCGGAATGAGAGCAGATTTTTGGTCGGGAAATTGTAATGAAATCGCCGCAGAATTTTCTGTGACAGTTCCTTTTGACTCGGCAGAAATTTTTGCGGCATCGGTGTAATAAGTCAGAACATTTTTTTCGTTGCCCAAAACAAGCCAGCCGCCTTTTAAAGTTCCGTCGCCATCATTATCGACAATTAAAACCGCGTCCCTTTGTACGCCGTCAACTTCGCCCTGCCAAATAGTTCGCCGAACATTATTTGCGCCGCCGGTAATCGTCAAGTCGCTGAACTTTTCGACCGCGCAACCTTTAAGAGTCAAAGTTATTCCGTCGAATGAAGAAAAAATATTTTCGTCCGAACTTTTCAACCCGGCAACTTTCACCGCTTTTTCTCCGCTGCCCACCGTTAATTCCATACGTCTTCCTCCTTCAAAAAAATTTCGCCTTAAAATATCATATTGAAATGATTTTTGTAGCAAAGAAATCTTTACTAAAAATTTTCCAATGATAATTTATAATGACGAAAAATTTTTTGAAGGTGGCTTTACTTTGAAATATACATTCACTCATGGAAATTTGACTGTAACGGATTTAAATCGCTCGTTAAAATTTTATGACGAGGCTTTGAATTTAAAAGAAGTCAGCCGCCGCGAATTTGATGATTGTTTTATGATTTATCTTCGCGGCGATGATAAGAATTTTGAACTTGAATTGCGCGTCAATAAAGATCCCGTAAAAAAAATAAACCTCGGCGACAATCCGACTCACTTGGCATTTATCGCGGAGGATTTTTCTTTGTCACTTGAAAAGCATCGCGCAATGAATTGTATCCTTTTCTCCGAAGAAGATTTGGGAATTTATTTCATCACCGACCCCGACGGCTACAGCCTGGAAATCGTTTCCAAAAAATTCTTTGATAAGAAAAAATCTTGAGGAGATGTCCGATATTGAGCAGGAAAATTTTTGTTCTTAACAAGGAAACCTTTTCTGAGGTCAGAAAGCAAGTCCACGATGAATTGTCGAAAACAAAGGCGACGATTAAAGAAGTCGGCCGCGCCGATGTGTTGCTTGAAGAAACTTTTGTGCGAATGACTGAAATCGGCAAGGCAGAAAAAGTTGTTGTAATGATTCAAAGTCGTTTCGGCGATTTAAATTTGAGACTTGAGTCGGAAGGCGAAGAATATAATCCGCTTGTTGAAGTTACGGATTATGACGAAGAGGACGAAGATTATTATCGCACACTCGTTTTAAAGGCGAATCGCTCAAAAATGAGTTATACCCGCAAAAATGTCAAAAACGTCGTAATAATTCACGTGAAAGACGGCGACAACAAGCAAGTTTATTACACGCTTATCGGTATGGTCGGCGGAGTAATTTGCGGCGCGGTGATGAAAGAAATTTTAACGCCGGATTTAATCACGATGTTTGACAAAACAATTATCGGCAGTATTCGGACGATGTTTTTAAATGCGCTGAATATGATGATTGTTCCTGTGGTATTTTTCAGCGTGATAAGCGGCATAACGAGTATAACAAATGCTTCGGATGTCGGGAGAATCGGCGGAAAGTTGATTGGTCTGTACGGTTTAACCACCCTTATCGCATCGACTTTGAGCCTTGCAATAGGTTACGTGGTATTTTTGGGAGACGTTCCGCAATTCGGCACGGTCGGCGACGGTTCAAATGCTGATGCGACTGTTGAAACGCAATCGGTTACACCGTTGAGCATTTTAGTCGGTTTAATTCCAAAAAATTTGATTTCTCCAATCATCAACGGCGAAATGTTGCAAATAATTTTCGTGGCGGTGATTTTCGGAATTTGCATAAACAAACTTGGCGATAAAGTAAAAATTCTCAACGAACTTATTGCCGCGATGAATACTTTTTCTCTCAAAATGATTCTTATGATAGTTGAATTCATACCGATAATAGCGTTTATTTCGATGGCCTCGCTTATGATGAATGTTGGATCGGAATCAATGTTTATGCTCGGGCGAATGCTCTTTGGTCAACTCGTCGGGACTCTCGCGATGTTGGGAGTTTACGCATTGTTGATGATTGCGCTCGGAAAAATTTCGCCGATACCGTTTTTCAAAAAATTGCCGTCATTCATTGCAATCCCGATGTCAACGACTTCATCAAATGTGACAATGCCTTTCACGATGAGATTTTGCACTGAAAAACTGGGCATTTCTCCGAAACTTTCTTCATTTTCAATCCCGATAGGCGCGACGGTGAATATGGACGGCGGCTGTTTTTATTTGACGACTGCCGCAATAATGATGGCGAAAATGTACGGTATTGAAATTACTTTTGACGTTTTGATGACGATTTTTGTGACGGTATTCGCGCTTTCAATCGGATCACCCGGCGTTTCGGGTGCGGCATTCGTAGTTTTGGCGACAACTTGCGTTGCACTCGGAGTACCGATTGAGGCGGCAACCGTAGTTTTGGGCATAGACCCGATTTGTGCATTGATGAGGACTACCGAAAATGTTATCGGCGACATTGCAGCCACTACCATTTTAGCTTGCCGTGAAAATCTCATTGACAAACAGACTTATTTTAAAGTCTAGCATAAAAATAATTAGGAGGTGAATAATTATGACAACCGAAAATACCGTTGCCGGTGCCTTGATAACAGGGACTTCCGGTAATGATTCAATCTTAAATTTCGGCGATGACGCGACCATTGATTCCCGCTCCGGCAATGACACGATTTACAGCGGACTGGATGACCAAAAAGCTGATCGAGTTTCAATCAATGCGGGCGCAGGCGACAATGTTATTTCCGTTCAAGGCGGCTCGGATTCCGTAACAATTCGCACGGGTGACGGCAATAATTTAATCGGCAGTACTTCTCCGAACAATGCAGTTTTCAGCGGTGCGGGCAATGATTCTATCGTTTTCTATACTGGTGCCGACAATAATACTATCGATTCGGGCGAAGGCAATGATGTCATTGATGCGGTCGGTCACAACGTCACGATAAACACCGGCGGCGGCAACGATAAAATTCGGACTTACAGAAACGCGTATGATATTACAATTAAAGCCGGTACGGGCGATGATGATATTACTCTCGGAGGCCCCGTCGAGGCTGATCATACAAATGTTGTGCAATATGC
>CAJOCT010000131.1 GCA_905236725.1 uncultured Selenomonadaceae bacterium
TTATGTCGTTCAGCCCGAACGCCGCGATGAATTTTGCAAGGCGATTATCACCAAACTTGCCGACGTGAACTTTGAAGATCTGTTCAAGCAAAAATACGACTTCTTCGCCGAGATTTTTGAATACCTCATCAAGGACTACAACAAAGACTTTGGTAAATATGCCGAGTACTATACGCCGCATTCAATCGCCAAAATCATTGCGCGCATTTTGATTGATGGCGATGTCCGCAACGTCCGCATTTACGACCCCGCTGCCGGTTCGGGGACGCTGATTCTTGCGCTTGCTCATGAAATCGGCGAAGATAACTGCACGCTTTACACTCAGGATATTTCGCAAAAATCAAATGAAATTCTGCGGCTCAATCTCATCTTGAATAATCTGGTTCACTCTCTGCCGAACGTCGTTCAAGATGACACGCTTTTAAATCCCCGCCATTTGAATTTGCAACAGAATAACATTGCGACCTTTGATTATGTTGTCAGCAATCCGCCGTTCAATACGGACTTCAGCGAGACCCGTGACACTCTTGCCGCTGATAATTATCGGGCGCGATTCTTTGCAGGTGTGCCGAATATTCGCGACAAGAAAAAGGACGGCATGGCGATTTACCAGCTCTTCTTGCAACACATTATAAAATCAATGAACGCGCACGCCAAAGCCGCTGTTGTTGTGCCTACAGGATTTTTGACGGCTCCTGCAAGGTCAAATAAAATTGCTTTCAAGATTCGTCAGCACATCGTCAACAAAAAAATTTTGCGCGGCGTCGTCTCCATGCCGTCGAATATTTTTGCCAACACGGGAACAAATGTTTCGGTCGTCTTTCTTGACGCGGACGGCTCCGACAAAGCTTTGCTCGTTGATGCCTCCAATCTCGGCACAAAGCAGAAAATCGAAGGCACGAAGAATCAGCGCACCTACCTTTCAGACGACGAAATCAACCGCATTATCGACACATTCAACACGTGGCAGGAAGTCGAAGATTTTAGCGTTCTCGTCAGCCTCAATGACATCACGCAGAAAAATTTTTCATTCAGCGCGGGTCAATACTTCAAAGTCAAGATTGAATACGTCGATTTGTCGCCCGAAGAGTTCCAGCAGAAAATGAACGGCTTTCGTTCCGACCTGCAAAAATTTTTCGATGACGGGCACCAACTCGAACGCGACATCTTACAGCAACTGGAGACTTTGAACTATGAAGAAAATTAAACTCGGCGACGTGTGCACGATAAACGCGGCGACTTTCGACGGCGGCAACGGTTGCGGCTTTGTAAATTATTTGGACACGGGCAACATCACGGCGAACAATATCGAAAAAATTCATCGTATCGACCTTGCGCAAGACAAATTGCCGAGCCGTGCACGCCGCCGCGTCAAACTCAACAGCATAATTTATTCGACCGTTCGCCCGAATCAGCGGCATTACGGCATTATAAAATCTCTGCCAGAAAATTTTTTAGTATCAACTGGCTTTGCTGTGATTGATGCTGACCCTGAAAAAATCGACGCAAACTTTTTATATTACCAGCTAAACCGAGACGAAATTGTCGACAATCTCCAATCAATAGCTGACCAAAGCACAACCGCTTATCCCTCAATAAAACCTTCGGATTTGAGCAACATGGAATTTTTGATGCCGCCACTCGAAACGCAACGAAAAATCGGCAATTTTTTATATGCTCTCGACGACAAAATCGCGCTGAACAAAAAAATTAACGCCACGCTCGAAGCTATGGCGAAAACTCTTTATTTGCACGAATTTTTTCGCAGGTCACCCAACGGCAAGCTCGACGATATTATTATTGAAAATCCGAAGTCAACAATTCCCGTCGGCGATGCGAAAAATATCGGTGGTGAGGTGCCCTTCTTCACAAGCGGCGATTCAGTTTTGAGTTGGACTGATTCACTTGTCGACGGCAGAAATATTTTCTTGAACGACGGCGGCAATGCAGGAGTAAAATTTTATGTCGGCAAAGCCGCTTACTCGACGCATACCTACAGCATTTCTACCAAAGGAAATCTCGCCGATTATATTTATTTGCTTTTGAAAGTCATTGAACCTGAACTCGACAAAAGATTTTTTACAGGAACAGGGCTAAAAAATTTGCGTAAAGATTTGCTAAAAGGACGAGCAATTTATATTCCGACGGGAACAGAGCGCGAACAATTTAACTCAATCGCCCAACCATGCTTTACGAAAATTTCCGCTAATCTTCGAGAGAACCGACGACTTACCGAGCTACGCGATTGGCTGTTGCCCATGCTGATGAACGGACAAGTAAATTTCAAGTAACTTTTAAGGAGGAACATACACCTTGAGCGACAAAAAAAATCAACATTATATACCCCAGTTTTGCTTACGAAAATTTGCCTCAGATTCTAACAAGGTTATTAATCTTTATAATCTAGATTCAAAAAAATTTATAAAAAATGCCTCTATTAAACATCAAGCCTGCAAAAACTATTTCTACGGAAAAGATATTGCTATCGAAAATGCTTTAGCATATTTCGAAGACGGCGTAAGCAAAATATTCAACAAGATTTTACGAGATAGTAAACTTCCAAAAAAAAAATCTGAAGATTACCTTATGCTATTATTTTTTATTTCCATACAACATAATCGAACAAAATTTGCTCATGACGATATGATGGGAATACATCATCAAATGATGTCTATATTAGGAAAAAATTTCAATCACTTATCAACATTATCAGAAAATAATTGGATTTATGAGAGAATGTCTATTGCTATGAAATGCACTTCATACTTAAAGGATTTAAAAATGAAACTAATTGTAAATAAAACAACTAACGAATTTATTTACTCAGATAATCCTATCGTGTTTTACAACCAATTTTTAGAAATGAAAGGACGACCAGAAATAGGATATAATTCTATCGGTATTGAAATTTTATTACCTATTTCTCCACTTTTATACCTAATACTATACGATTCACAAATTTACCACATAGGAAAATCTCAAAATGATACAATAGAAATTTATAATAGTGATGACATTAACAATTTAAACAAATTACAAGTGTTATCAGCTAATTCTAACATATACTTCAGTAAAGATTCTACTCAAAAATACATTGAAAAAATAACTGAAAATGAATCCAACTACAGAAAGAAAAATATGTCCACAGTAACAGAATACTATTCTACGACAAACAAATACGAGAGTCTAATAGGCATTCACTCTATCCCTATAGCCTGCAAATTAAAATTATCGTTTATAAAATTAACAAAAAAAGCAAAAAAATATTATTATGATTCTAGTAAAGTCGTACATTCCAGATTAAAAAAGTAAAAATACGGTAGTGTAAGATAGATTGTGTAAGTAAGAGAGCACAATCTATTTTTTTGATATGGGAGAGATGAAAAGGAAAAATAGAGATACGCCTGGTAGAAGGATTGCCCAAGCCATTATCGCCGAGTACAAGCCCCAAAGTGTCGCCGAAATGCAAGCTGCGCTTAAAGAAGTCTTCGGACCGATGTTTGAGGCTATGCTTAATGGTGAAATGGAAAGTCATCTT
>CAJOCT010000132.1 GCA_905236725.1 uncultured Selenomonadaceae bacterium
AACGTTTCGTAGACGTTGCGGAGCCTTTATTGCATTTAGAATAAATTTTCCATAGAACGGTTGAATTTTAACACGATGCAGGAAGTAATTCAAATATTTTCAGAAAAAAGTTTAAGGAGAAATTTGGGCGGAAGTTTCAGAAATAATTTTGGTGTAGATGTAATCGTTGACGGCTTGAGTTTGAGAAGGGATGTCCCAAAAGTGCCAGCCGAAAACAATGAGTGCGATACAAATTATCAAAGTTACGACAATGGTGAGGAGAATATTCAGGTCTAATCTGTCGGAAAAAGAAAGCGGTTCGTCGGGCTTGTTTTGATGAGAAATTTCGGAAATGACAGCTTGCTGGGAATTTTCGAGTTCGGAAATGCGTTTATTTAAATCCGAGAATTGAGCCAAAATGTTTTTTTGAGAAAGTTGAATATTTTCGAGAAGTTTAAGTTGTTGTTCGTTAAAATTATTATTGGGTAATTTAAAATCCATAGTGAAGCTCCTTAAAAATCGTCAATGTTGGTGGCAGAGGGAAAAGAAGGAAGTTCTTGTAAAGGTTCAACGCCGTTACATTGAGAAATCGGTAAAATTTTTTTGTTTGAAGAATCGAAAACGAGGACTTGGAGATTAAGGCAAAAACATCGGAAAATATTTTTGTCAGTTTTGTACCAGAGAGAATTTAGACAGTGAGTGCAAGCAATATTTTCTTTGAGAAAGTCCGAAAAATTTAATTTGTCTTCAGCACCAGAGCAGACAGAAATTTTATCAAGCTCATTGGAAAAAACAACGGAATGAGAAAGTTCGCAATAACATTTCAATTTGTCATTGTGAAGAGCACGGAGCCAAAAGCCATGAAAACAGTCTTTACAACGGCAATTTGGCTTGTCATTTCCGATAACGGGATTAAAAATTTTCATAAAATTACCTTGAAAAACCTTTAGCAGGTTGAGATTTTTTGGTAGACAATTCTACTCGATAGAAAGGCGAGGGGACGACAGAAAGATTATCAATATTCGGCAGGTCAAATCCATCACGAGTTAAATTTCTGTTATGTTGAATGAGTTCGGGAGAAGAAAATTTTGTTTGAAGTAAGGTGGCACGTTGGGATTGGGATAGATAATCGGAATGAACAACACGGCTTTGATTTTCTTGAATTTGGGATTGCAAGTTGTGAATGAAGTCGTCGGAAGTGACTTTATGACACCAAGATTGAGCGTCTTTCTGTAATTTTTCTTTGTCGTCGGTGAAGATGGTCGCGTCAAGTTTAGCACGACTGACGGCAACGTAAAATTTATTTCTGTCGAGATGGGGATTAGAGTCGGCGTTGCAAATAATTTTATGAACGGTCGCGCCTTGAAGTTTATTGAGAGTCATAGCGTAGCCCAAATCAAAACAGTTGTAAGAATCGGAGTAAAAAGAAATAATTTTGCCTGAATCGGTTCGCATTGTAATTTTTCCAAAGTCATCAATGTCAAGAATTTTGCCACGAGTGCCGTTGCGAACACCGATGCGCTTATCATTTTTCAGACAAATAATTCTGTCGCCGACTGAAATTTTAATGTTACGTTCCGCAGGAAGTTTAGCATCACCGTTTGAAATGTGAAAAATTCTGCCTTCGGATAACTTGCCTTGCTGAATCAATCTTTCGCGTATAAGTTCATTGGTCGAAATGCGTTCGGAGTTAGTGAGAGTGGCGACGGCGATTTTATCTTGAGAATATTTTTTCAAAGAATCAAAATAAGCATCGACGGAGGCAAGGCGACGTTGCAGACGGTCTTCGATTTGCTTGATTTTATTGCCGAGTAGGTTGAAAGAAATATCGACGGAACCCAAAACAGATTCTTTGACGACTTGTAGCAATTCAAGATTTTCGCGCTGGCGAGTAATATTCTGAAGAAAACAGGTAGTCGCACCGTGATTGATTAAAAATTTATGAGGATTGCCGACGTTGATGGGATGAATTTGGTCGTAGTCACCGATTGCTAGTAATTTCCAGCCTTTGGCGGCACAAAGTTGCATAAGAGCGCGGGCATGAATATCGTCGACCATGCCGAACTCGTCAACAATTAAAAATCCACCTTTGTTGTCCTTTTTTAATCCGCGAAAGTTATAGTCACGTTTAAATTCAAAGTCGGAGATAGTGGGTTTGTGTAAATTGCGTAGAGATTCGTTTTCATATTTCAGAAGAAGAGAATCGATGGTGTTGCAGTTTGAAATTTCGCTGTCATTGGCGAGTTCATCGGCGGCAGAGCCGGAAAAAGTCGCGCCAATAACAGGAATGTCGCATTTTTCGCAAATGTCGCGCAGGATTTTGACAAAGTAAGTTTTTCCGACTCCGGCAAGACATTGCGTGGCGACGTAAGAATTTTTTGAAGTGAGAGAAGTCAAAACGGCGGTGACTTGTTCCTGATTGGGAGTGTAATTTTTTTCAGCGACAACTTTTTCAAGAAGTTGGTCGGCAGTTGCACTGTCAATAAATTTGCCGTTGCCATTGCCGAGTTGTAAAAGTTTGAGTAAATCTTGTTCGCATTTCTCATTGGCGATGGAAATAAAAACTTCATTGCCGTTTTTGTCAGTCGTGCGCCTGATGCGCTTGGATTGATTGATAAATTTTTGAACGTCGTCAAGCTGAATTTGAGCATTCAGACCCGCATTCAAAACTTTTTGAATAATGTCGGAACGGGAGAAGGAAAAGTTTTTGAGTTCGAGTTCGGCTAAAACGTCGCTGAAAATTTGTTTTTTGATTTTCGTATCGGCAGGGGAAATTTCGTTTTGCCGATGAATTTCAACATCAGATCTTTTGAGGAAATCGGAAGTATCGGCAAAAATTTTGTCCAAGTCAACTTTATGATTTTTTGCTTTGCGAGTGAGCATAGTGGCAAGTTGAGCAGTAGCCGCATTATCATTGCCGAGAAATTTTTGCGCACGGATAATTTCAGCGGTGCGTTTTGAAAAATGCTCTTCAAGTTCGCATGAAATGCCTTTGACGCGATAAACTCCCTTATCGGGATTGTCAAATTCAAGTTCGATGCCTTCGCGTTGTAATTTTGAAGCAAGTTTAGAACGGGCAATTGCGCCGAAAAGTTTTTGCTGTTGCATAAGAAATTTGATGTCAATAGTGAGAAGTTTACCGTCTTTGGTCAGCGTTATGTTGGGGATAAAAATATGAGTGTGACGGTCAAGTTCGTCGTTGCGATTGACTTCGTGGTTGACGGAGGCGGCTAAAATATTTTTCGTATATTCGAGAATTTTGCCATCGTGACTGCGTCGAGTTCGGATAAATTTTTGTTCGATGAGAGAAATCAATTCGTCAGTGGTTTCTGCAAGACAGCGATTTACAATTTCCCTGTATTCGGGCGAAACGGCTTGCAAGATTGAAACAGATTTGGGACAAGAAAAAGTGAGATCAACGCCCAAAGTCGGCTTTTTATTCCCAAAACTTGCGCGTTTATTGATAATTTGAATGAGAGCGGCGAAATGATTTTTATGAACTGCCTGATGATTTAAATCGAATTTATCGGCGAGTTTGCCTTGCCAAAAATCAT
>CAJOCT010000133.1 GCA_905236725.1 uncultured Selenomonadaceae bacterium
TTACTCTTTGGCAAATGATCCGTAAGTTCATAAATCATAATTCATCACCTGATTTAAATTTTATAGTGTAATTTTTGATTTGTCCACACTTCCTAGCGTAGCGTTTACTTTTCTTTGGCGGCACAAAGAAAAGTATCATTCAAAACTTTTTATTTTAAAAGCCCGAAGAAAAACTTTCCTTCTGAAAACACTCTCTTAAAAAAATTTATTGAGAAAGGAAATTATTTTTATGAACATTGAAAAAAAGTCTGATTCGGCGACACAAAATTTTTTTGCCGCGTCGGAAATCGAATGCGGCGCAATTTCCGTTCCCGCCGCCGCAAAAATTTCTCCCGTCAAACTCGGCAAATTAACTTTGCGCGGTTTTTGGATTCCGCAAGATCGAAGAAAATTGCGCGAAAGAAAAATTATTTGGACGGAAACTTACTGGTCAATCGAAAAATTTTTGAAAGAAAATTATCAAATTCAACTTGTCGCAATTCCCGAAAGAAGATGCAGAATGTCCGCGTTCAGTCAAGATATTCCGCAGGGCGAAGAAAATCCAATGTGGCTGACGAGTAATTGGAAACCCGACGCGATTTATAAAATTCTCTTCGCTCTCGAAATGCCGTCGCTTGAAAAAATTGCCAACGCCGATTTAACTTTGGAACTGCGCGTAAAGACCGAAGAAAAAATTTTGGGAGTTTACCGCGAGCCTCAAAAAATCGAAATGCGCTTTCCTCACACGCCCTACTACAACTTAAATTTTCCGAAAAGTATCTATCAAAATCATTTCGGAAGAATGTGGACGGCGAGGCAGCTGGAAGAAATTACCGGCGGCAAGTGGATTGTTCCCCCGCCCGAAGGCTGGTTTGTTCGTTCCATTTGCCGAAAAAGTCACTATTTGGATATATTTCCCGAACCCGCTTTATACATTGCCACGACGCAAAAACAGCGTGAACTTCATGATATTTACGCCCGCCAAAATAAAAATCGCCTCGACACTCACAGACATTTACATGAATTTGTCAATAAAACTGCGGGAGCTATTGTCAGCCGCCCGATAAAAAATTTGTCGCCCGATTATCCGCAACTTTTGGTTAAAGATTCCGTCCGCGCAATGTTTGAAATTGCCTTCGCCTCCCGAAAACGTTTTCAAGGAAAAGTTATCGCGGTGACCGGCAGTAACGGAAAATCCACGACCGTCGCAATGTTGAGAAATATTTTGTCGAAAGACCATAATATCGTTTCGACCCGCAGTAATAAAAACGTCGCCACTTCATTGGCGACCGCCTTTTTAAATTATGCCAATGATAAAGCCTACGCCGTTTTGGAAATCGGCTCAATGGCTCTCGACACCGAATGGGGTTCAATTACCTGCGGACTGTGTCCCAACGTCGCGGTTATAACTTCGATTACCGAAGCGCATTTGCTCGAACACGGCAGTTTGGAAGGCGTGGCAAAGGCGAAAAGTTGCGTTTTTGAAGGAATGGAGCCCGGCGGATTCGCAATTTTAAACCGAGATATGCCTTATTACGAATTGATTGAAAAGAGGGCTGAAGAAAAATTTTTGAATATAATAACTTTCGGTTCTCACGCTGAGGCAGATGTGCGAATGGAAAAAATTTTGGACGGCGAAAATTTTTCTTTCGCGAGAAGAAGTTATCGGCTGAATTGCCACGTTCCGCCCGATCAAATTTATGACGCATTGGCGGCGATTGCGGTGACTGCCGCCCTTGCCATACCGATTGAAAAAGCCTTGCAAGTTCTCGGAAAATTTGAAATGCTCGGCGGAAGAGGCAAAATTATCGACGCGGTTTATAAAGAAAAAAATTTGCGCGTGATTGACGGAAGTTTCAACGCAACTTTCCTTTCTATCAAAACCGGCCTTGAATATTTAAATTCCGTCGAAGAAAATCCGAAATCCCGCGTGGCTGTACTCGGAGACATTGCGCATCTCGGCGACTCTTCCGAAAAAGTTCATCGGCAACTCGCGGAAGTTATTTTGGCGGATAAACCTGACAGAATTTTTCTTTGCGGCGAATTTATGAAAATGCTGTGGGAAGAAATCAAGGATAAATGTAATTGCCTTTGGTTTGAGTCGGGACAAAAACTCATTCCCGAACTCGATAAACTTTTGCAAGACGGCGATTGCGTTTTTGTCAAAGGCTCAATCCCCGCAAAACTCAACGCGGTTGTAAAAGAGTTAAAGGGAATTTAATTTCTCGACAAAAAAAGATTCAAGCCGAATTTTAACAAACAGGCTTTAAAAATATTCGTACTTTTGATAAAATGCACTTCATTGTACAAATTTGATTTCTTGACAAGGAGGAATTTCAACACATGAATATCGATGAGTTTTTCTATGAGATTGAAAATATGAACGATTGCAGCACAAACATCATTGAAAAAATTAAATCTCATAATTTGCCTGTGGTTATTTTTGGTGCGGGTTCGTACGCAAAAGTTACAGCAAGAGCTTTGAAGAAATTTGGAGTAAAAATCTTTGGCTATGCCGTTGATTCCGAATATTACAACGTTATCAGCAGCGACTCGCTTAACGGCAACGCTGAGGTGCTGAATTTTGCTGACCTCTCTCTTGAGCCGGAAAAATATGTTTTTGTTATCGGAATGGACGATGAATGTTACGACGGTGACCGTACTTTCAACCTTATAAAGGACAAAAATTTGAATTTGTATGCCATTGTCGGCGGAGCTCCTTTGACAAAAGAATATATCTTGAACAATAAAACCAAGTTTTTTGAAACTTACAGCATGCTTTCTGATGATTGGTCAAAACAGACTTTAATCGCTTACTTAAAACTGTGCATTACTCACGATCCCGCTTACATATATAAATTTGCGAGAAAATATCAGTATTTTAACGAACTGACCAAAGATATTCTTTCGGATGCGCAGGGGAGTTATGTCGATTGCGGAACTTACAGAGGAGACACGATAGAGAAATATATCGGCGTCGGCGGGAAATACGATAAAATTTTCGCGATAGAAGCCGATCCGCAAAATTTTATCGAACTTGAAAAATTTATTCGCACGAAAGGGTATAAAAATGTTTTACCGCTTAACTGTGGCGCAGGCGATATGAATGGAGTGTTGTATTTCAACATGCAGGCTTCAAAAGCGTCGTCATTTTCCAAAAGCGGAATTGAAATAGCAGTGAAAAAGATCGATACTCTTGTCGGTGACGAAAAGATAAAGTTTATAAAAATGGATATTGAGGGCAGTGAGCTTTCTGCTTTGAAAGGAGCAGAGCTTACAATAAAAAGAGATAAACCGGCTCTTGCCATTTGCGTTTATCATAAAGCAGAGGATTTAATAACAATCCCTCAATTTATAAAAAGTCTTCACGAAGATTATAAATTTTATCTCGTTCCGCACAGCTTGATTTCGTCAACAGAATTTGTTTTATATGCTTTTTCCTAAAAAGAGTTTTTTATTTGCGGTTAAGGAGGACTTTGTTTTGCCGAAGAAAAAAAATCTTAACAAAGTTATTGTGATTGGATCGGGGCCGATAATTATCGGGCAGGCCGGTTCTCAAGCCTGCCGCGCACTCAAAGAAGAAGGTCTCGAAGTTGTTTTAGTCAATTCAAATCCCGCAACGATTATGACGGACACGAATATTGCCGACAGAGTTTACATTGAGCCGTTGACGGTGGATTTTTTGACGGCGATTATCGAAAAAGAACGTCCCGACGGTTTACTTGCAACTTTGGGTGGTCAAGCGGGATTAAATTTAGCCGTCCAACTTTCAGAAAGCGGAATTTTGGACAAAAACGGCGTTGAACTTTTGGGGACTTCTCTTGAGGCGATAAAAAAAGCTGAAGACCGCGAACTTTTCAAAGAAACAATGAAAGCCATCGGCGAGCCTATTCCCGAATCAACCATTGTCGAAGATGTTCACGGTGCAGTTGATTTCGCGGAAAAAATCGGCTACCCGTTAATCGTTCGACCTGCTTACACTCTCGGCGGCACGGGCGGCGGTATCGCGGAAAATGAGGAAGAACTCATCGAAATCGTTATCAAGGGCTTAAAATATTCCATGATCGGGCAAGTTTTGATTGAAAGAAGCGTTGCGGGCTGGAAAGAAATTGAATATGAAGTTATGCGCGACGGAAACGACAACTGCATAACCGTCTGCAATATGGAAAATTTTGATCCTGTCGGCGTTCACACGGGCGATTCAATCGTCGTTGCACCCAGTCAAACTTTGACGGACACGGAATATCAACTTTTACGCTCGGCAAGTTTAAAAATTATTCGTGAACTCGGAATTGAAGGCGGCTGCAACGCTCAATTCGCTCTCGACCCGAACAGCCAAAATTATTACGTCATTGAAGTCAATCCTCGCGTAAGTCGAAGTTCCGCGCTTGCATCGAAGGCGACGGGCTACCCGATTGCGAAAGTCAGCGCGAAAATTGCTATCGGTTATACTCTCGACGAAATCACAAACGCCGTCACTCACAAAACTAAAGCCTGCTTTGAACCTGCCCTTGATTACTGCGTCGTTAAATTCCCGCGCTGGCCTTTCGATAAATTTGTTTACGCGGACAAAACTCTCGGCACGCAAATGAAGGCGACGGGCGAAGTT
>CAJOCT010000134.1 GCA_905236725.1 uncultured Selenomonadaceae bacterium
CACTTGCGAAAAATATGATAATCCTGCGGGATAAATGTGGTTCTATAATTTTCCATTGCTCATCGGTTATTTTATGATAAAATGATTTTGACATAAGCATATCCTTTCGGTTTAGGTTTCAACTTTATTTTACCAAAGTTTGTGCTTATGTTTTTTTATTTTAGGAGTTTACCAACACGCCCTAGTGCGACAGAAAAAATTTCCGATAAAATTGCCGACAAAGTGGTTGATAGAGCTGAACAACGTGTCAAAAAAACTGCGACTGATGTCAAAAATAAAATTGGCGAAAAAATTTATAAGACGGTTGCAAATGTTTCCGCAGAAATTTCTGCAATGGAGGCTGAACGCAAAAGAAAAAATCTTGAAACAATGAATCAAATTCGTTTCAATTCAAATCATTTGAGCGACGCACAACTCCGCACACTCATAAATGACAGTTCTGTGGATAAATTTAAGCGGATCGGATACGCGGCGGCATTTGCAGACAGATATTCAGACAGTGGCAGGTGAAAAAATTATGCACATTTTAATTGCTACACTTTTTGGACTTGGCGGAATTTTATTGATTGCCCTGAAAGTTATGAGCGCGATTTTTACAGTGATTGAATTTTTTGTCAGTGCGGTAACTTTTATCATAAGTTTTGGAGCGATACTTTTTGTTGCAATAGTCGCGTTGATAATTTTCGGAATTTATTTCGGACTGTCGCAAATTGATTCGAGTCTTGCCAACGTATTTTTGGTTACGTCATTTGGCGGAATAGCGGCTTTTTTTATTTTCGGCGTAACTGCTTATAACAAAAAGGAAGACGGGATAAAAATCATGAATCGGATTCGCTACACTTCAGATAAATTTACTGATGATGAACTCAATAAATTTATCAACAATAACTCTGTTGGAGAATTTGAACGAATCGGATATATGGCGGCTTTCGCTGACAGGTATCCGCCTAGAAAAAAATTTCGTTGATTTATCAAAATCATAAAAAATAATTATGTACAATAAAAATGAAACCGAGCTCCTTTGAGTTCGGTTTTTTTGTTTTGTCTCAATGTTCACAAAATCACCTCCAAAATTTTTTTTGATCATAACATAAAAATTTTGTCAAAAAAATCATCCGTGCAGGAGGTAAAATTTTTTTAATTCTTCGCGAAAAAGTCAAGCAAAATATCTTTAGTGCTCTTGGTAGGACTAAATTTATATCCCAATTCGCGCCATCAGCTATTACTCCGACGTTTAAAATTTCTACAAACTTTGAAATGTCTCAAGCATTTATGAAGTTTTTGAAAATCATATTTAGATTTATTGCCGACGGAGTAATAGAAATCGGATTCAGACTCCAATCGACTTCTGCGAAAAAAATCTTTCATGCTCATGATTTTAACTTATTAGTCGCTGTGGTTTTTTTGAGCTTTTTACATTTACCACTCAAAAAATCTTACGCACTAACTGTAAAGAAAAGTTTTTAACTGTAAATGAAAGTTTTCAGAATTTTCTATTTCCTTTTCTTTTCTTATTTTTCATCAAAAAAAATTTATCAACAAAAAACAGAGGTGGCGACGTTAGTATACGTCACCTCTGTTTTACTAAGTACTTATATACATATAGTACTTACAGGAAAAAGTTAGGGTTGGAAAAATGGCGTAGTGACGGGAAAAAACGCCGAAATTTGATTTTTACGCGTAAGGACTTTTTCACTAACGCGTAAGGACTTTTTCACTAACGCGTAAGGACTTTTTCACTAACGCGTAAGGACTTTTTCATTCATCTAAATTTTAGAAATCTGAAAATTCAGATAAAAATTTCCACCGAATAAAATGTAACGGATTTGCCGATAGTCTTTTTGTGAAAAATATGATTTTTAATCATCCCATTTTCTTTGAAACGATTGAGAATTTTTTCTAGTTTTTTTCGAGTCGTTTGTTTTTTTACACGGAGATTGTCCGCAGTCTGTTGAATATCGTTCATGCCGTCGATTTTATAGATGCGCTCAAGGAGAATAATGTGGGAGTAAGATTTTTTGCGCTTGGCAGTTTTTTTCATGGTGTCGATTTCGCGAGAGAGAAAATGAGCAAGTTCATCATTATGGGAGCCGCGTTTCAATGAATTTAATTTGTCAGGTTGTTTAGATGTGTCGAGTAAGTAAAGAGGAACGGAGGAGATTTGAGCTTTGTCCTTAGCGTATTTGTAGAGGATAGGGGTATTGAGGATTTTCCAGACTTGAGCGAAAGACTCTTTGTCAGTAACCTTGTGTCCGTCAAGTTCGTATGAGACATCAAAAGTAATGTTGCCGATAACGCAGAAGTCAAGAAGTCTGCCAGTATAGGTGGAGAGAAGTTTTTTGTAAAGTTTGCGTTCGGAGTTGAAGGGTCTGTTAGAGTTGAGAGCAAACCAGGTGGAGTACTTTTCAGAGTCATCGGTGACGATGGTCATCCAAAATCTTGAGATATGAAACATGCTTTTAATAATTTTGTCACGTTCGGAAGGAGTAAGGCGAGTGTGGCGATTGTGAGCAACAATGCGCCAAATATCATTGGTGGTGAAAGTCATATTGTCGGCAACAAAAAGAGTGACGACGGCATCATAAACACAGCGGTCAAAGTCGGAGAGAACAGCTCCCGTGATGACATCGTCGCTGTTAATAATTTTTTCATAGTTGAGTTGAACGACACAACCGAAATTTTCGTGTTTGCGAGCGGTGACAATACCAAAGTCGCGCCCGATGGGAAGTTTATTTTCCCAAGTGCGATTGCTAACCTTGTCTTTAGGAGAGAAGAGAGTGTCAGGAGCGATTATATCCTTTTCATTGAAATTGGATTCATCAGTAGCGTTATCGAAAGTTAAAGTGGGATTGGAAAAACTTTTTTTAGAGATGGGGACGATAGGAGAAGAGGGAACGGGAATTAAATCACGATCATCATCGGAAAAAGTTTGCACATTACCATTGAATTTGTTATAATCATTCATTGAAAAAACACCTGTCCTTTCTGTGTTTGAATTTTTGTTCAATGAGATTATAGCACGGAAAGCAGGTTAAGGAAAGAGCCGCCGCCACTTTTGGGGGCTTTTTTGTTGCCTGATTAAAGTTCGCGAAGAATCTTTTGCGAAGTAAAGCAATTTTTGCCGAGTTCGGACATCAAAGATCAAGTTTTTTCCATTTCGAGACGATCATCGGGAAATATTTGCGGAAAAAAGTTTAAGGAGAATTTTGGGCGGAAGTTTCAGAAATAATTTTAGTGTAGATGTAATCGTTGACGGCTTGAGTTTGAGAAGGGATGTCCCAAAAGTGCCAGCCGAAAACAATGAGTGCGATACAAATTATCAAAGTTACGGCGAGGGTGAGGAAAATATTCAAGTCTAATCTGTCGGAAAAAGAAATCGGTTCTTCAGACTTATTTTGATGAGAAATTTCTGTAATGACAGCTTGTTGGGAATGTTCGAGTTTGGAAATGCGTTTATTTAAATCCGAGAATTGAGCCAAAATATTATTTTGAGAAAGTTGAATATTTTCGAGAAGTTTATTTCATTAAAATTATTGTTGGGAAATTTAAAATCCATAGTACGACCTCCTAAAAGTTATCAATGTCAGTGGCAGTTGGGAGAGAAGAAAGTTCTTGGAAAGGCTCAACGCCGTTACATTTAGAAATTGGTGAAATTTTTTTGTTGAAGGAATCGAAAGAAAGGCATTGAAGGTGAAGGCAAAAACAACGTAAAAAATTTTTGTCAGTCCTGTACCAGAGAGAATTTTTGCAGTGAGAGCAAGCAACATAATTTTTGAGATATGAGGAAAGATTTAATTCGTCTTCCGCGCCGGTACAGATAGAGATTTTGTCGAGCAGGAAAGAATGAGAGAGTTCGCAATAGCATTTCAGTTTATCTTCAGGAAGAGTCCGAAGCCAAAAACTGTGAAAACAATCTTTGCAACGGCAATTCAATTTTTCATTGCCGATAACGGGATTAAAAATATTCATAAGGTCA
>CAJOCT010000135.1 GCA_905236725.1 uncultured Selenomonadaceae bacterium
AATTTCGACTGTCGCCGGTGCAAAATTCCTTTGGAACGCTTGAAAAATAATAACAGCAAGGCTTATCGACTTTTGACGGAGGAATAAAAATGATTTTGATGGACGAACAAGCCGCCGAACTCGAAAAAAATCTGCCGCCGGTGAAATTTTTTGTCGCAGGCGAGAAAATTCATGCGGCGAGGAAGGCGCAAGGAATCACGCAATTTAAACTTGCCGAAATGCTCGGAATCGACTACACGGAAATGTCACATATCGAACACGGACGAAAGTTGCCAACGGCTGACAATCTTTTGAACTTGGAAGAAATTTTAGGCGTTACGCGGCGTTGGATAATACTCGGCGATGATAATTAAGTTCACAGCAGAGATAGTGCCAGTTCCGCTTGCAAGGTCGAGAATCAACACGAAAACAAAAAAAATTTATTATCCGAAACGCTCAAAAATTTTCAAAAACGAACTCGGAATAATCGGCAAGTCGGCAATGCGCGGACGAAAACCGCTGACAGGCAAACTCGTAATCACTTTAAATTTATATCGCAATAGAAAAATTGATTCAAAGTCTTACGGCGACGTTGACAATCACCAAAAAGCAATTTTCGACGCGCTGAATCAAATTTGTTACGTCGATGACTGTCAGATTGTCAAAGTTATTTGCGAAAAGCACAAAGATATAAATCAGCGGATAGAAATTCAAATTGAAGAAATTTAACGGAGGAAAAAATTATGTGGATTGTTGGCGAAGACGGAGACGCGGCTAATATTACACGTGCGTCTGCAATGTTTGTTAAAAATTATGGATCGACTAGAAAAATTTATTACGTTGAGGCGATGTTGCCCGGATTTAACTACGGTGAGTTTTCTGGGGGATCGGATGATTTTTACGGAAATCAATATGGCGTATCAGTTACTCTCCAAAAGTTTGACAACGAAGACGACGCGAAAAAATATATCGCTGACCTTGTCGAAAAGTTGAACGCAGAAAAATAATTTGTAAGTAATCAGCCCGTTCACCAAAAAAAATTTGTGAAAGAAGGTGAACTCCCCTAAAAAAAAATTAGTAATCGGGCGGGCTGTCTTTTTAAAAATTTGGAGGAAAAATTATGTGGATTATCAATGCAAACGGTACTTTTGCTGAAAATAAAGAGCTGAATACGACGTTGCGTTGCGTTCATTGTATGGACGGCTTGATTCGCGTCAAGGTCAAATATAAAACAATCGGCACGTTTACCGAAATGACGGACGCGAAAAAATATCTTGCCGATACTGTGAAAGAGTGGAATGAGGCGGACGGCGATGTTTGAGTTTTGGATGGAAATGGTGCCGGTTATTGAAATTGCCATTTCTCCTATAATTTTTGCTGTAGTCTATCTTTTGACAGGTGAAAATGACTTCAAAAAAAATGCGTTTTATGTAGCCGTAGGAATGGTTTTATTTACAATTTGGATTTGGGCAGTAGGTTTTCTTTTCGATTTTTTCAAAGAATTGATAAAGCAACGGAATGAGCGACTGATGGAGCAACGTGAGTTTGAAAATTGGAGAAAAGAGCGATGAAAAATAAAATTCTTCAAATTATCGCAATCGTTTTTATAGCGGCGTTTACGCTGGGATTTTTGAGCGGCGCGGTAACCGAATACAGTTTGGCGAAAAATAAGATCGTCGAAGAAGTTTACAGGGTGAAAAAAGGCGACACGCTGATGGATATTTGCATTGAATATCGCAAGCGCGACTGCCGAAATCCTTACATTCTTGAATATATGGACGAAATTCGGCGAATAAATCCTGACATAAATTCAAATTTGAAAGTCGGCGACGAAATAAAAATTCAGTACAAGGAGCGGAAAAATGATTGACGATGCATTAAGAATAGCCGCCGATGAACAGAAACGCAAGCTGGTCGGCAACATAAAAAAACTTTCGCTGAACTTGGTGGAAAAGTGGCGGAAAATTCGCGAGGCGGAAAAATATGCGTGGAAATTCTATAAACCTAAATTGATTGCGAGGTGAAAATATGGAGCGGCGCGATTCGCAAAAAATTTTCGTGATAAAAGATGTTCAAGGTAAGACGTGGACGACAAAGCGCGGATTAGAAATTTTGTTGGGAGTATGCGCCGCCGATTCCAAAAAATATTTTTACGAATTGAAATTTTACGAGAGGTTTAGAAAAAAATGAAATGCTTTTTAACCAGCGTCAAGGCTTGGGGAGCTGACGAAATACTGAAAAGCTATCCGTATTTCGAGATTTGCGATTATTTTCACAAAGGCATTTACCTCAACAGATATAACAAGCCTGAAAAACGACTTTTCATTGAAGGTGACGAAAAACACATACTTGAAACGCTCAAAGATATTGCGAGCACAATTAAGAGAAAATTTATCGTAAATTTTCGTGACGACGGGGACATGGACGCAGAAATTTATGATGATTGGATTTAAGTGAGAGGTTGAGAAAAAATGATTGATCTTAAAACTGAAGTGAAAAAATTCGCCGAAACTTTTAAGGCGGAAAATCTCAACTATCGCATTTTGGTTTTCACGGATAAAGACGTCATCGAGGAACGCAATATGACCGAGAATCAGTACAGTTCCGTCGTAACTCACGACGTTTGGGAACTTTCCAAAAAGACCGGCAAAACCGTCGAAAAAATTCTGCACGAAATCGCTTTCACGATTAAAGTTTTCGAAGAAGAGTTTGAGGAAGAAAAAAATGACTAAAACAAAAAGAAATGAAATTATTGAGACGGCAAACGAAATTATCGAAGATTTAAAAGGAATCTGCGCTGTTACAGTTAGAGATGAGGCGTTACGTGCTCTTATCGTCACGTGTTGCAGAAAAATTTCGCAGATTGCTGAAATTGACGATGACGAAAAAATTCTGCCGCGCCCTATAATTCGTGACGGCAAAGGAAAACTTCTCAAAGACTACACACCGCAAGATTTTTACTTGATTTTTGAAGGTATTGAACAACATTTTTGGTTTAAAAGTATTTTGGATGATGAAGGCTACAGTACAGGAGTAAATTGTCAAAGAAATTTTGTTGCCGAAGAAATTGCGGACGTAATCACGGTGTACATTTCGTATTTGAACGCAATCGGTTATGACGAAAAAGGACGCTCGGAGATTTTCCGCAGGGTGAATGAGAAAAATGAAAAGCGCGGTTACTTTGAGGAGGGAAAAACCGAAAAGACAGCGACGACTAAAATTTTTTCGGAGAAAGAAATTAAATCTTGCGTTGAAAGACTGCAAGACCTTGTACGAGACAGACAAAGTTTTCTCACCGGAGAGGCAGATCACGATGAAGTTTTTCTCAAAGATATTCATTTTCTCGAAATGGCAATGACTTTGTTGGAAAATTCTTAACTGAAAAAAAGGCGGCGAAAAAATTCTATCGCTATAGAATCGCCGCCAAAATTGAAAGGATTGATGTAAATGATAATTGAGGGAGTAGTGGTAAAAATCGACCCTACACTTGCGACGGTTGACGAACTCAAAGAGTTTGTGTCTACTCAAAAAGAAAAAT
>CAJOCT010000136.1 GCA_905236725.1 uncultured Selenomonadaceae bacterium
TGAACAATTTCTTTTGAACGAGTAGAGCGCGGCCACGTTGAAATATCTTGCCAATCATCATATTCAGATAAAATTGTGTCCGCCGACAAAAATTCTCCGTCTTGCCACTGAAAATAAAATTCGGCATCGCTTGAAGTTGACGGAAAATACATCAATCGATGAGGTTGATAAGTTGTATCGTCAAAATTTTCGATACCGAAATTTTCAGCAATTTTTCTGCTTATTGCTTGATATTCGTCGGGTGAAACAGGTCTGTCGATTGGAATTACTAAACGAAGCCGAGGATTTTCTTTTGTATGCTTATGCGTTGAATAAACGCAAGCCGCATTGTCAAAAATTTTTTCTACTTTTTCCCAAAGATTTTTTTCGGCAAAATCCGCGTCCAAAGTGATAAGTTGGCGACTAACGACTGATAAAGCTGTGCGGCGACCGTCTTTCAATTCTCCTCCGACAAATCCGCCGACATCTTTTATTTCATTTTGGCGTTCTTTCCCGAGTTTAAAATATTGAGCTTGCGTCTCATTGGTGCGTTTAGTTGTACTTAATTTTTGAAGGAGTTTGCTCCAAGTGACTTGTTTTTGTTTCCACACGCGAGTTTTTCGACTTGAACCCGTGCTGATTGATAAAAGTCCGTCATGATCAACCACAATATTTTCCACATTATCACCTACTTTTTAGCAAATTATCTTAAAGTCTTATGATATTCTCTCGGCTTAAAAAATCCTCAAGTATAATTCATTATCTCCGCATTAAAAATATAGCCCAAACTTTCTTTTAAGGACTCCTCCACTCCGCAACTGACGCAGCAACCAATCGTAAATCCGGCAAAAAATATGATTGCCGTTATTAACAAAATTTTCCGCTTAAATTCCTTCCAGCCTAAAACCATGACTGCGTAACCCTTTTCGAGCATTTTCTCCACTCCTCACTTATAGAATTTTTCCGCCCGTACTCTCTGCCAAAATGCATTGAGCCGCCAATAAAATTAAAATCTAAGCGATAACTGCTCCGAAATATCTTCTTTGTCATCATCACCGAGATATTCATTTTCTACTTGTGCTTTTTTTGCCGGAGTTTTCTTGATAGTTTCCAAAACGTCGCGCGGCACTGAATTTATACCACGCATTCGATATAGCAATTCAACAAATTTAGCTTCCACCATTTTTGTTGTCGTCGGTACAAAATTTTTAGCAAGTTGATTCATCGGCACTACCGTAAACCTTGAAAAATTGCTTACATACCTTGCGCCTATCACAGGAATTTGAGCTAAGTCTCCAAGTTTCTTCAAAACTTGACACTGCGCATCTTTCAATATATGCAATTTTTTTGCATGCTCGTTTTTGTACTCAACTATTGCCTTCGGCGTGTTGGAGTTGTACTCGACGAGTATAAAGTCAATATCGGTTGCCGCACAAGTCACGCCCCAAAGTCTGTGTCGCCGTGATATTCCTTCATCACGCCAACCCGTTCGCTCCTTCCTGACCTCCATAATAACACTCCTTTACTCGCTCAAGCGTCGTATCTAAACATTTCTGCTCAATATCCGCGCCGATAAATTTTCTGCCCGTCATAATGGCTGTAATTCCTGTTGTTCCACCGCCTAAAAACGGATCAAGTACAATGTCATTCGGATTAGTAAATCTCTCGACAATATCTTTCATTCCGCCGACTGACTGCCCCCAGTGATGAAAATTTTTGTCATTCCTCGGACTTTGCATAACGTCATTGCCTATCCAGTCGCCTTTGTATTCACCTTTGACGAACCACAATAACGGTTTCCAATAAGTATTCGTCCGTTTTTGCCAAAGTTGCGGTGTTTGCCCGGGTGTCAAATAGCACATACTCCAGTGGTAATTCATCGAAATTTTCAAAAGTTGAATTACTTCCGGCAAATAAGATTGACCGACCATACAGACAAGTGAGCCGCCGTCTTTCAAAACTCGTGCCGACACTTTCGACAAATTTTCATAAAGCGGCAAAAATTCTTTTGGATATGGCGGGTCTGTAATTATGAAATCGACGCTGTTGTCGGCAATTTGCGGCAATCCGTCACAGATGTCAGCTTGAAAAAGTTTGCAAGCGTCAGCAGGTAATTCTTTTTGCAAAGTGTACTGCTTGCGCGCCAATCTCTCATTGGTCTTTTTTAACTTTTCAACATTTTTCATTGCCTTGTCGAGTTGTGACTGAAGGTCTTCGGCTTTGGAAAGTGCAGCTGTCAATTCCGTTTTCGTGTTTATATAGTCATCGGGAATTTTTTCAACAATTTTTTCCACGACGGTCGGCTCTTGATTTTTGAGTTGTTCCTGCAAAGAATCCCTTTCCATTATCAATTTGTCTACCGTTTTTCTGGCGGACTCTAAGTCTCCCCGATTTTTTTCAAGCCAAGCATTTTCCGCCTTTAAATTTTTATTGTCACGGAAAAGATTTTCGACCTCTGATTTTTTCTGCTCATAATCCGTTTTCCACTTCGCAACTTCATCACGCAAATTTTTTATCGTCATATCTTCGACGGGATTGCCTTCAGCCGCCTTTGCCTCAATGAATTTTTCCTCTTCACCTTCTGGAAGTGCAAGCATGGCTATCATCTGTGTCGGTTTCAAATCTGACATCAATGTCACATTTGACCCGAAACGCTCGGCACAATCCATAAAACGTTTGGCACTGCGATAACTCAAATTGAAATTTTCCTCAAGCCATTTGCTCCAGTCGCCGTGTTTAACAAGTTTTTTCGCGGCAATTAAGCGTTTGCCGATTTTGATTGTGTTTTGTTCCCACTGATTGACGTAAAATTTTATTTCAACGGTGAGTTGCTCCAAGTTTTCAGAATTGATTAAATCAGTCATTTCAAATCACCTCCCCAAAATTTTTTAGCCTCATCCGCCATTTGTTTTGCTATGGCGTGAATTTTCGTTTGCGTCTTTGAGTCAAGATAACGAATACCGACAATATAAGCCGCGTTATCGTAATCAATCTGCAAAGGCAACTCCGGCAATTCGCGTATAATTTCCATTCGCAGATTTTCATATTCCGCGATGATTTCTTCCACTTCCGAGTGTGAAATATTATCAAGCCGATTGATTTCTTTGAACGTAATCATTACTTGCCGTCAATCCTTTCGGTAATAATTTGTTTCATAACCGTCGGCGGTCAAAATAAGACCGTCAGCCCAATCAAGCGGCTCACTCATAAGTGAAATAACTTCCTCTAAACTTCCTTGACCGATCGGCATTTCAGAAATTATTTCGTCGTGGACGTGCATCACAATTTTGTATCCTGCAGAGTCAAGTTTCAGCATTGCGGCGGCAAGACAATCGCGGGCTGTGGCTTGAACAATATTTTCAACCAACTTACCGCCCCAAGTCCGATTCATTCCCCACGCTCCTGTTGCCTGAACTGTGCCGTAATAGGTAATGCACTCATTCATTGAGCCTTCGTCCAATTTGATTTTCGGATAGGCATATGAGATTTT
>CAJOCT010000137.1 GCA_905236725.1 uncultured Selenomonadaceae bacterium
AATTAAAATTTATCCGAGAAATGAAGAGACACACTCCGTAATTGACGACGAAAAATCTAAACAGAATTTTGAACGACATTTGCAGAACGTTGAAAATAAATTTGACGGCGCGAAATTAACGTTGCCACAGGATTTTTTAAAAATATTTCCGGCGATATTGGTTCCTTGTTCGATTTCTAAATTTAAAAAATAAACATATGCAAAGGCGCGGAGAAAAATCCCGAAGTTGCAATCAATTCGGCGATAGCAATTTACAACGCAATAAAATAAACGAATCGCTCACGTTAAGGGTGTAAAGTCAGGAGGAAATTTTAATGTTTGACATTCAAAAATTTGCTGAAGAGACGGCGGAAGAAAATTCTATCGCTATATAATCGGCGGAACAAAATTCTACTCAAGTAGAAAATGAAGTATATCGTTACGTTTCGGCAATTTAAATTCACAGTCGCAAAAATTTTTTCAATATGGCGAAATATGCGTATGACGCGAAAAATTCTGCACAAACTCCCGCGCCGAAACTTGTACAGAAAAAATCTAATCGCAATTTCCGCGCACAAATAAAATCTTTCTATTGCTATAGAAAGATTTATTTGGTGAAAGAAGATTCTATCCGATAGAATGCGATACCACTTTCAGCGCGAAACTTATCAGAAAGACGAAATTGCTTGCCCAAGCCGACGAACGCACAATGGTTAAGCCCATCAACGTTGAGGGAATCGGCGATACTTACGTTAAATGGCAGGCGCACAGGCGGAAGTTTTTGCACTCGGCGGCAGTCCGAAGAAAGAAGAAAACTTGTTGCAGCCGCATCGACGGAATGAGTTCAACTTACGCGAAAAAATCCGACTTAGAAAGTGCTATGCGTTTTTACATCGGCACAACTCAACCCACTGACACAACTGTTATTAAAAGACTTTTGGAAATTTCGTCTGAAGGAATTTGGGACGCGGGACAAACGCGTCGGCAGGGCAACGCAATCGTGACGGACGATACGGCGGAAAAGTCTTGGCTTTGGCGGCGATCCTTTTACGATAAAATTTTGGACGAGAAAAGGCAGTCTGCCGATAAATACGACGTACAATGTTTTCGGTGCGTTTACGGGATATGTTGATGATTTTGAACTTGTCGATAACGCGTTGTCAAGTCTAAACTGAATTTTGAGTAATTCTATAGCGATAGAATGGGAGTGAAGTTATGGAATTGCAAATTATAATTTTAATTATTGAAGGTTTAACCGGGGCGGCTGATTATTATTCGCGAGTGCCACCATTACATTGAAAGAGGCTTTGCGCCGATTCCCGACACTGTTGATGCTCCGAAAAATATTCCGAAAGGAAATTTGAGCGAACATTTTTCAACCGATGAATTTGCTTGTCATCACTGCGGAAGTATCGGCTCGCGTATGGAAGGTTATTTCTTCGGTAAAAATAAAACCCCGCTTTTTACGGCGGGAAACTTTTTTTTTGCAAACTTGCTGTGAGTTCGTTTGCGTTCGTTTAGGAAAATTACAAGCAGGCTACAAAAAGCTGATTGTTGCTCGATTTACATACACCGGGATTTTTTGCCGAATTAAATCACCGGCGGGAAAAATATACGCGTTGACGTTAAAGCGTTCTCAAAAGTGAAAAAAATTCGGCAGCATTTCAAAGATTTTTTTTACTTTATGTCTACAAAAATTCCTTAATGTTTAGATAATTTTTTATCAAAATTCCACTCTTCAAATTTACTTTCAGTGAAAAAATTTTTTCTGTTGCGAAATTAAAATTCTTTATCGTCCAACCATTTTTGTTCTTCCTCTGATGTACGAATATCTTCAATAATTTGTTCCAAATATCTTTTTTCATTGTAAATTTTTTCCCTTGCTTCAGATAACGTTATTGCGGGTATGTCATCATAAATTTTTTTTTGAGATTCAAGATTTGTTTTTAATTTTTCATAAACTAATTTTGCATCATCGATTCTTTTTTTCACTTCCTCTATCATAGAATGAAATTTTTTTTTATCAAGTCTAAAGCATCACTCAGTTTTTTTGTACTCGTTTTAAATTTCACAATCTCACCACAAAAAAATTTTCTCAAATTATATCACAAAATTTTTTTTCGCAAAAAAATTTTTTATATTTTCCGCCGCAATTTTATTCATTCCGTCCACTTGTAAAAGTTCTTCGAGTGTGGCGGATTTTATTTTTTCTACAGAGCCGAATTTTTTTAATAAATTTTCTCGACGAATTTTCCCGATTCCGAAAATTTTATCGAGTTCAGACTCCAAATTTCTTTTTCTGCGTAATTTTCTGTGAAAAGTTATCGCAAATCTGTGAGCCTCATCGCGAATTCTTTGCATTAAAAAAAGTGCTTGACCTTCTAATTTTATCGGCTCTGAAAAATTTTCCGTGAAAACCAATTCAAATTGTTTCGCCAAACTTACGACCGGAATTTTTAAATTTAATCCGTGAATTATTTCCAACGCAGAATTTAATTGTCCGATGCCGCCGTCGATTACGATTAAATCCGGCAAATTTTCCGCAGAAATTTTTGAATATCTCCGAAAAATTACTTCTCGCATTGATAAAAAATCGTCCGGCTTGCCTTCCGTCGATTTTATTTTGAACCGACGATAATTTTTTTTGTCGGGCAGTCCGTTTTTGAATGAAACCATCGACGCGACTGTTTCCGCGCCTTGAAAATGCGAAATATCGAAACATTCCATTTTTCTCGGCAAATTCGGCAAATTTAAAAATTTTTTTAATTCTTCGACCGCGCCGAGCGTTTGCGCATTTTTTATTTCTTCGCGCTGAATTTTTTCCGACAAAAATTTTTCTGCGTTTTCCGTCGCCATTTCGACCAAAGATTTTTTTATTCCGCGAGCAGGTTTTGAAAATTTTATTTCCAGCCATTCCGACAAAATTTTTTCGTCGTCGATTTCGCACGGCAACAAAATTTCTTTCGCCGAAATTTTCGTCAAGCTGTAATATTGTTTGATAAATTCCGCCAAAATTTTTGCGTCCGACTCTTCGACGGCGTTTTGCAACAAAAAATTTTCGCGTCCCATGACTTTTCCTTCCCGCACGAAAAAAATTTGTACGCAAACTTCCGAATTTTTTCTTGAAAATCCGATTGCGTCAACGTCGCCGACATCTGAAATTATTTTTTGTTTTTCGGAAAATTTTTTTATCGAAAGCAAAATATCTCTGAACTTCGCCGCGAGTTCAAAATTTAAATCTTCTGCCGCCGCCGACATTTTTTCCTGCAAATTTTTTTCGACTTCAGAAGTTTTTCCCGACAAAAATTTTTCTGCTGACTTCACAATTTCCAAATAATTTTCCTCAGAAATTTTATTTGCACACGGCGCGAGACATCTTTTTATGTGAAATTCGAGGCACGGACGATTTTGAAAATTTTTGCAAGTTCGGAGCGGAAAAATTTTTTGCAAAAGCTGTAAATTTTCCTTAACTGAATTTGTATAAGGTCCAAAATATTTTCCGCCGTCGTGAATTTTTTTTCTCGTGATTAAAATTCGCGGAAATTTTTCTGAAGTAATTTTTAAAAACGGATAATTTTTGTCGTCTTTGAGCAAAATATTATAACGCGGGCGAAATTTTTTAATTAAATTTGATTCGAGAATGAGAGCTTCTACTTCAGTTTTCGTGATAATCGTTTCAAAATCGAAAATTTTTTTAACCATCGCAACTACTTTAGGCGAATGATTTTTATTTGATTGAAAATATTGCCGCACGCGATTTTTTAAAATTTTTGCTTTGCCGACATAAATAATTTTTCCGTCAAAATTTTTCATAAGATAAACGCCGGGATTTTCGGGAAGAGTTTTTAATTTTTTTTCGATTAAATCATTCATAATTTTCCTCCAAAATTTTTCAATAATTTTACCAAAAATTTTTGCAAAAAAAAATAGCCGATTTCCAAAACCGGCTGAAATTTATGAGTTTGAAAAATTTTTCGCGTCATTATGCGGTTTTTCAATTTTGAGAAAAATACTTTTTAGGTAGATTTTATTCAAGAAAAAAATTTTTAGGTAGATTAAATTATTTTTGAGCAAAAAAAATAGCGGCGAGAAAATTTTTTCTTAGGGCGTGTTGGTAAACTCCTAAAATAAAAAAACATAAGCACAAACTTTTGCTAAAATAAAATTGATTAACACCGAAAGGA
>CAJOCT010000138.1 GCA_905236725.1 uncultured Selenomonadaceae bacterium
TTATTGCTTGATATTCGTCAGGCGAAACAGGTCTGTCGATTGGAATTACTAAACGAAGTCGAGGATTTTCTTTTGTATGTTTATGAGTTGAATAAACGCACGCCGCATTGTCGAAAATTTTTTCTACTTTTTCCCAAAGATTTTTTTCGGCAAAATCCGCGTCCAAAGTGATAAGTTGACGACTGATAACAGATAAAGCCGTGCGGCGACCGTCTTTCAGTTCTCCGCCGACAAATCCGCCCACATCTTTTATCTCATTTTGGCGTTCTTTCCCGAGTTTAAAATATTGAGCTTGCGTCTCATTGGTGCGTTTAGTTGTACTTAATTTTTGAAGGAGCTTGCTCCAAGTGACTTGTTTTTGTTTCCACACGCGAGTTTTGCGACTTGAGCCCGTGCTGATTGATAAAAGTCCGTCATGCTCAACCACAATATTTTCCACATTATCACCTACTTTTTAGCAAATTATCTTAAAGTCTTATGATATTCTCTCGGCTAAAAAAAATCCTCAAGCATAATTCATTATCTCCGCATTAAAAATACAGCCCAAACTTTCTTTTAAGGACTCCTCCACTCCGCAACTGACGCAGCAGCCAATCGTGAATCCAGCGAAAAATATAATCGCCGTTATTAACAAAATTTTTCTCTTAAATTCCTTCCAGCCTAAAACCATGACTGCGTAATCTTTCTCAAACATTTTCACCGCTCCTCACTTATAGAATTTTTCCGCCCGTACTCTCTGCCAAAATGCATTGAGCCTCCAAATAAAATACGAATAACAGCCTTTGGCGGCTTTATTTTTTTAAAAGATCATATTTGCCGAGCAAGTCTAAAACCGCTTGCAACATTGCCTCGTTTCTGTTGCGGACATCAGTTTCCGTAAAATCGTTAAAATTTTGCGCGATATATTGAAGTTCACGGTTGACGGTACCCGGCGAATGTTTACCTTTGTCCGTAAAGCCCAAGTAGCACTGCTTTTTAATCTCAAAAGTGCTGTTGTTGGCTCGCGTGTTGATTCGGCTTTCCAAAAATGCCATATTGCCGAGTGATTCAATCAAATCAGGATTTTGGAACTTTTGAAAATTCGTCATATCTCGCGAGACAATGTGTTCGATAGAAAATTTATCTTTCGGCGACGGCAACTCTTGAGTCTCGTTTTTGAAAAACCAATAACTTAAAACCACTTGCCGTACAAATGTTTTGTTCCGTGCTTCAGAAAAATTTCGGAAAAGATTTTCCACACTTGATTTTGATAAACGACAGCTATCAAAAACTTTTTCAGGATTTTTAGTCAGAATTTGCCACTCTTTTTTGTTCCAGTGGTACTTCATAGCATTTGGAATTTCACCTTGAAGTGAACGCGCAACGGTATACGCGATAAAACGTCCAAGCAGTTCAGACAAAATATCATCGTCGTTTAATGCATTTTCATCGCGGAGGTAAAAGAATAAACCGCTTAATGCTAATTTAGGTTTAGTCTCGGGCGATCTTACGAGAGTAAAAATTTTTCTCAACACTTTTTCAGAGAATGTCATTTTGTTTTGCTCATAGACATCTTGCCAAAACCCTATGAGTTCAAATAAATCCGGAATGAAATTGTCTGCGAGTAATTTCGAGTGATTATCTTTTTCAAAAAATTTTTTTACGTTTCGTATATTTTGATACCCGTCAAAATTATATCCATACGCCATTAGTAAAATTTCAAAAGCCGTGATTTTAGTGGTTTGTCGAAAGTAATTTTTGCTGTTTTTCGTCAGAATGTCCCAGTCATTGATAAATTTATATTTTTCTTCCTCGCCTCTCCCCATAAACTTTTTATACAAAACCGAGCGAAAAATGTCTGTTGTATTCAGCGGCAAGCCCCTGTCATTGACCGAAGTGAAAACTTGTAATGCCTCTGCCTGTGAATTTGTGCCAATCTGAACAACATAACAGTTATTCAAAATTCTTGCAGGGAAAAACACAAAATCTTTACCGCCGCAATCTTTTATCAAATCCCTGAAAAAATTGTAATTTCGTGAAAAATTATCCTTAGCGTCTTTTCGCGCAGTGCCGGTAGTCAAAAGACTTTTGAAAAGTACATTCTCAGATTTTTCCAAAAAATCTGAAGTGACCTTTAAGCAGTCCAATTTACGTTTGCCGAGTTCATCAGTTAGCCACAAGCACCTCTCTATATCTTTGAAAATGTTTTGAGTTAAAGGAGCTTTATCTATCTGCAAGTATTCGTAAAATGCGCGGAGCAACAGTATCAAAGTAATTATTCTCTGTTGACCGTCGATAATTTCATTTTGGTTTTTTTCATTCGGGAAAAAAGTTACGTCGCCAAGAAAATAATTATCTTTCTCACTATCAAAATTTTCTTTTGAACCGTTAGGAAAAACAAAATCCCACAAATCATTCCACAACGTTTGGCACTGCTCAATTTTCCACGAATAAGGACGCTGATAATCAGGAATTAAAAATTGCTTATTATTATTCGACAGCAATTCTTTAATAGTTTTAGCGTCCGAATTTATCGTAACCATAAATCTCGGCTCCTTCCTCTCCTAAATATCTTCGACCTTCATCATTCCTTGACGAACAAATTCACCGCAGACCATGCCGTAAATTAAGGTAAGCTCATCCAGATTTTTCGTAAGAGAAAGTTTGTCGATGACTTCATAGTTATCCTCGTCAAAATCCTTGCCCGGAAATTCCAGATATGAATGAATCATTTTCCTCATTTGGTCTTGATCAAACCTCATTTCAAATCACCTCCCCAAAATTTCTTAGCCTCATCCGCCATTTGTTTCGCTATGGCGTGAATTTTCGCTTGCGTCTTTGAGTCAAGATAACGAGTACCGACAATATAAGCCGCGTTATCGTAATCAATCTGCAAAGGCAATTCAGGCAATTCGCGTGTAATTTCCATTCGCAGATTTTCATATTCGGTAATGACTTCAGCCACTTCCGAGAGTGAAATATTATCAAGCCGATTGATTTCTTTGAGTGTAATCATTACTTGCCGTCAATCCTTTCGGTAATAATTTGTTTCGTACCCGTCAGCATTGAGGACTAAGCCCTCAGCCCAATCAATCGGCTCACTCATAAGTGAAATAACTTCCTCTAAACTTCCTTGACCGATCGGCATTTCAGAAATTATTTCGTCGTGGACGTGCATCACAATTTTATATCCCGCAGAGTCAAGTTTCAGCATTGCGGCGGCAAGACAATCGCGAGCAGTGGCTTGAACAATATTTTCAACCAACTTACCGCCCCAAGTCCGATTCAGTCCCCACGCTCCTGTTGCCTGAACTGTGCCGTAATAGGTAATGCACTCATTCATTGAGCCTTCGTCCAATTTGATTTTCGGATAGGCATATGAGATTTT
>CAJOCT010000139.1 GCA_905236725.1 uncultured Selenomonadaceae bacterium
GGATGATGTTGCCCGTTCGACATTGCGCCGATTTTACTGTGAATCGCGTAGGCAAAGTAATGGTCTTTGAGATGTTTTTCAATAAAAGCGTCAATAATTTGCCGGTACTGTTCGACAGTTTTTAATTCATTGGGCAGGGCAAATTCAATCTCCCGATACCTGCGATTTCCTTTTCCTTCGTATTTGTCGGCGGCTTGAAAAAATTTTTTCGGGTCATTTTTTGCCCACTTCGGCAGATGGTGAGAGTGGAAGATACAGCCTCCACGATTTGCAAATGCTTTTTCGCGGTTGATGTATTCGACGTGGGAGGAAGCAAAAATGTAATCCATAGAGTCTTCAATGCGCCCCAAAATTTTATTGGCAGTCCACTCGGCTAATTTTTTTCGTTCGCTTGAAAAATTCCATCGCATATTGTTATAGCAGTCTTTTGCGAGTAGTTCCAACTGACGAGATTCATCATCTTGCAAAAACATGTCAGTTCCTTCTGATTCTGAATAAACCAGATTGAGTTGGGACAGTGTTGGCAAGCGAAGTCCATCTTTGGCAACAGTTTCGATTGTTTTTGCGTGAGCAGGTGCAAAAGTGGGCTTGGGAATTGGTCGTTTTGAGATAATAACTCCGCCGTTTTTGACGAATTTTTTTCTGTCATTTTCTAAAATCTCCTTTTGGTAAGTAAATTCATTTTGAATAAATTTGTCGGCAAAAGAAATATTGAGGTCAGCAAGCAAAACGGCTTGAATAACAGATTTTTTAAAATTGGGCGAGTCTGAAATAATAAGCGGTTGATGATTCATTGTTTTGTCAGCAAGAGTTAAAGCGATGGCGAGAGTGGTGGGAGAAAAATTTTCCGTCACTTCAATTCCGTTCGCAGAATTTCTGATAGAACCAAACTCGTCGGTTTTATAGAGAAGAATATTTTGACCGTTGAGAATATTTTTGGTCTGAGCAGAGGAAATGAAATTATCGCTGAATTTATTATTTTCTTGCCATTGTTCAATGTTGGCAAAATTACCTTCACGGCGAATATAATCAACGTGTTGGACGGCAGAAATTTTAGTGCCGTCAGGTTTTTTGTCGGATTTAAGTCTGAAATGGAACATCGCCATGAAGAATTTCCCTCCTTTCCAAATTTTTTACAGCCAACGGCAGGTTCAATGAGCGACAGCGAATGGCAAATTTTTCCGCCGAGAAACGGCGTTAGAATCAGCAATTTTCAACGTTTCACGCAGTGAAATGTGTAAGTGAACATCTCAAAAAAACTTCGCTTGACTATGATAGCACAGAAAAAGAAATCCCGATGCACTATTTCAGAGCATTTTGCACTATTTGAGTGCATTTTGATCCAAAATCAATTTTTTGTGCTATAGTTCTTTTCGGTGAGAGGAAATTGAGGAGAGAGAAATCGGAGAAGTTGAAGACGGAATTAAAAAATTTATCAGCGGATTTTGAAAAAATTGAAAATCAAATGGCGAAGTTGGAAAATGAATCAGACTCGGAAAAAGAAATGAGGCATTTGGCGAGATTGATATACGCGGGAAAAATTTTGGAAAAAAGCGGGTTGTTGTATATGTTCAATGAACAAACTTTACTTGAATTTTTGACGGCGAACAAAAACGACTTGGAAAAGCCGTTAAAATAATTGGAGGAAAAATTTTATGAAACAGTTGAATTTAAAAATGTTGGAAAAAAAATTGGAAAAGAAAAATGCGGAGTTAGTTGAAATTCGTGATTTTCGCAAAAAGTTAGACGACAAGGAAAAAGAAATTTGCGCGGCTATCGAAAAAATTCAGAATCAGAAAATCGAAATAATTTTTGAGCAAGTGAAAAAAGAAATCCGAAATAAAAATTTGGATATTTCGTCCGCGTCCGTTTTAACCATTGTTGACGCATTAAAAAATAATCAGCAAATTTTGAACGGCAAAGAAAATTTCGAGACAGAGGATAAACCTGAAGAAAATATTTTGGAGGAAAAACCTGAAAAATTATTCAGTCAGTTAAATGCGTTTGCAACGGCTGATGAGATTGACGAAATGAGTGTGTCGAAATGACGCGAGCAGAAATTTTTGAAAATCGTCGTGAAGTCGGAAAAAAAAATTGTGAGCAAATTCGTAAAAATGACGGGCAGATGATAAATGCGAAAAATTTTTTGGAACGTCCGTATTATGACGGCGAGAAAAAGTATAAATTCAGTACGGCAAATTATTTGCGGTTGATGTCGTCAGAAAATATTTATTATGACCCGCGCTGGTATAAAATTTCCGATGTTGAAAAAAATAATTGGAAGTTGAAAGCCGATGCGAAATTTGAATTTTTGGAAGAGTGGCAATCAGAAGAATGTTTGTTGGCGGAATTTTATAATGCGTCACAGATTGAAGAAGTTGAAAAATATTCAACGGAAAATAAAAATTTGGAAGAAGTGCTGGAATTTTTACAAAATCGCGGACTTTTGAATTTTGATGAGGTAATTTCATTCAGAGACGCAATCAATGCAGTAAAAAAATATGCGGAAAATTTTGTTGAGGACGAATTAACAAAAATTTTAACCGTGCAGATGTGGACAGCAGAAAGTAAATTGAAAACCAAAATAAAAAAATTTCTGCCTACTTTTTCCGAAGGAATTTTGACAGAAATCGAAAAAAATCCCGACAGAATATTTGAGTCGGCGAATAAAGCACAGGCAATTTTAAAAAGTTTGCGTCGTGAAAAAATTTTGCCGACAGAAAAAATATCCGGCGAAGAAATATTTCACGACTTGAAAATAATTTTTCACGGAAGCGAGTGCGAAGTAAAAAATGAGGACGGATTTAATTATCAGCCGGAATCAATTTTGAAAGGCGTGGCGGCTTACAAATTTTTATCAATGTTGAAGATGTCGGAAAAGCAAAAAATTTGGCTGGAATTTTTTTATCATGATTATGCTCATGGAAAATTTTTAATCTCGGAAAATGATTTCGGATTACTGCAGGAAGAAACTTTAACAGATTTTTTGAAAAGTCGCTTGGATAAAAATCGACAAGAAATTTTGAAAAATCCGCTGGCGTTAAAAAAATATATTTCTCCGAAAATCATGGTTCGCACGGAAGATATTTTCAATCAAATAAATCTTGAGTCGGAAAATTTTCAATCGGCGATGAAAAATTTTGAGCAGGAAGAAATTCGATATTTGCAAAGTTGTTGAATCTTGCTAAACTAAACTGGTCGAAAATTTTTTTGGAGTTGATTTTATGACAATTTTTGAGCGTTATGAAAAATTAAAATCGAAAGTTGAAAAACGCCGCGAAGAATTTTTAAAATTTATGGATTTTGTGGAAACAAAGACAGAATATTTGACGGCTCCCGCGTCAACAAAATTTCATTTGTGCAAA
>CAJOCT010000140.1 GCA_905236725.1 uncultured Selenomonadaceae bacterium
AAATTTTATTGACGAACACGCAAAATTTATCGTGAATTTTTTTGACGGGGTAACCGTCGACGACGTTTTGAATTTACCTCTTGAAGAAATTTTCCCGTTGGCTATTGAAATTCGCAGTTTTATGATAAATAAAATTTCCGAAAAATTAAACGTGATTGAAAAAAACGCAGACAAGGGCGCGGAGGAAGAAACGACACCGTAAGTTTAAAACTCACGCCCATTGAGCAATATCTCTACCACGTTCGATTGTGGCTGACCGAATATCATTTGACTTTATCCGAAATTGAAAATACGGATTTGGATTTTTTATTGGGCATGGAAATTCTCGACAGCAAAATTGACGCGGCTTTCGCCGATAAAAATCATAAAAAAGTTTATATCGATGACGTTTTATGATTTGACAAGATGCGATATTTTTGATACAATGCTTGTGTCTTGATAATATCTTCGGTTGTAAGCAGTCCGGCTATAGGGACAACCTGAATCCGAAGATTTTTTAATTTTATAGGTGGTGACTTAATGAAAACCGCAATATTAGTAGATGGTGCATTTTACCGTCGCCGTGCGCAAATTATGCTTGGTGAAAAAACTCCTGAGGAAAGAGCAAAAGAACTGGTAGATTATTGTTTCAGGCACATTCAACATCTGAATCAAAATAAAAAGCCTTTTGAGTCTACGGTGTTGTACAGAATTTTTTATTATGACTGTTTTCCTATGGAGAAAAATTTGTATCACCCTTTTTTAAAGAGGCAGATTGATTATTCAAAAACCGGACTTTATTATTGGATGCACGATTTTTTAAATGAGTTGAGGCAAAAAAGGAAACTGGCTTTAAGACTGGGCAAACTCGCAGACGAACAAGCGCATTTTTCTTTAAGACCCGAAATCATAAAAAACCTCTGTAACGGCACTATAAAATTCGAGGACATCAGCGAAAATGATTTTGCATTGCAGGTTACTCAAAAAGGTGTCGACATGAAAATTGGGCTAGACATATCTTCGCTTGCCTACAAAAAACAAGTCGACCAGATTGTACTGATCGCGGGGGACAGCGATTTCGTACCTGCCGCAAAGTTGGCGCGGCGAGAAGGAATAGATTTCATACTTGATCCTTTGTACAACAAAATAAAGTCGGATCTATTTGAACACATTGATGGATTGTATACTTGCGATAAAAATTTTAATCCTCAAAAAGATTGAATAAAAATTTGTTCTTCAACCGCTTTCGAGCGGTTTTTTTATTGCCAAAAACGGAGGTGAAATTATTATGGCCGACAATTCAATCAGCGGGCTTTATATGCGGCTCGGCTTGTCGCTTGACGAATTGGAAACTGATTTTATTGCCGCTGAAAAAACTACTCGCGAAAATCTCGCCCGTTTAAATCGGGAAAGTAATTTAATCAGACTTCGCGCTGAAGTTGAAATCGGCAATCTCGATGAAACCGCTGACGCTGTCCAAATTTTAACAATTCGCGAAAATGCACTGAATGAACAATTATCTATCCAACGCGATAAAGTTAAATTGGCTGAGGCGGCTTATCAGGATTTGATAAATAAACACGGCACAGGAGCCGCCGTCTCCCAAAAAGCCGCCGCCGCATTGGAGCGTGAAAAATTAGCTCTGCAACGACTTCAAAATGAATTGCAAAATGTTCGCAAGGCTCAAGACGATTTAAATAAAAGTCAAAACAGTACGAAATCGTCAAACGGTCTTTTGGGCGACTACAAGGATTTAAAAAGCATTGCCGGAGGCAGTTTAGGAAAAATAGCTGAAGGATTTAACGGCATAAAATCTGCTGCGGGTTCTGCAGATGGCGCAATCACAAAGTCTCTCGAAATTATTGAAATGATTCCGCATCCTGCAGGTAAAGCCGCCGCCGCGTTAGCTATGCTTCCGCTTGCCATGCATGGCATTGAAAACTCTTTAATCGATCTTGCAAAACCCGCTATTTCTGCGGGAGACGCTTTTTACGTCATGAGTCGCGGCATGCAAATGTCTATCGCGGACACAGCAAAACTTTCAACAATATGCAAAGTCACGGGGATTGAAATCAGCGAAGTTATATCAATGTCTAAACGATTAACTTCACAATTTGCTAAAGCCGACAGTAAAAGCCCGATGATGAAAATGCTGGGAAAGTATGGCGTACAAGTCCGTGATTTGAATGGCGACATCAAAAATACCCTTGATTTATCTCTTGCCTTGAGCGAAGGACTAAAAAAAGCACAGGCAGAAGGACGCGGCAGAGAATTTATTAACACCGTCATAGGTAGAAGTGCGTCGGGTGACATAATAACTTACCTTGTAGACTTAGCAGCAAATGTTGAACAAGCAAAAAAAGTTGTCAAAAACGGACTGGCTGACCCCGTAGCGGCTCATGCAATGCAAGGCGAATTAAATACACTCGAAGCACAGGCAGGTCAATTAAATTCAGCTTTTTCAAGCGCATTTATGCCGTTAGCCGAAAAAATAATTCCGAATACTACCCAACGTTTAGGCGAACTTACAAAAGTCGTTGCGCAAAATGCTGACGGTATTAAAGCTCTTGCCGAGTACACCGGTGCTTTTGTCGATAAAATCGGCGGCGCGGCTAATGCCGGTCTCATAACATTAGTTCAACTAATGGGCAGTGCCGGTGAGTTTTTTAAATCCTCTAACAAGACTGTTGATAAATATCTAAACGATAAAAACATCAACAGCGTCGAAGATTTAGTCCATAAGGAACTTTTAAACTACCAGCCGTTAGAAAGACTTCGCATTGAAAAAGACCCCTTACTGTATCAACAAACTATAGAGTTTTTTACTCCCATATATCAAGCTATCGCGGACGCTAGAGAAAAAATCAAGGCTGAAGGTAAAGAAATCGGGAATGATATTCGCTCCTCTACTTACGAATCTTTTCACGCTCTTAAAGGTCTTAGTTTTGAAAATCCTGAGGAACTTCGTAAGTCTTTTGAAGATACTAAAAAATTACGCGACGAACTTTATAAATTAACTCATAGTAATTACGAAAATCAGCTTTTAGATGCTCTACGCTGGCAAGAACAGTTATTGCAATCCGAAACCACTACTGACGAGCAAAGAGTAATCATCGCTCAAATTACCAACGAAAAAATAGCTCAAATCGAAAAACAAAAAGCTGATGAAATTGAAAAATCGCAAAAACGCATACAAGATTTAATGCAATCGGCGGCAGACATTGAATACGGATTAACTCATTCTGCTTTTGAAAAACAAATTTATGATATTGAACAATGGGAGAAAAAATCTTTAGAGTCTATCGAAAAATATAAAAATGCGCTAGAGGATAAGGGACGATATGAGGAAGAGGCGGCGGCTATAGCGGAAGAAGAGGCTTTTAAGCGTGAAATGGACAGGATACAGGGCAGAATTGAATCGGCGCAAGATCGTTTAATGCGTCTGACAAGTTCTCAAAAGGATTACGATTTATATAAGGCGCAAAAACAGTATCAGGAAGATTTAAAATACTTACCGCAAGGATTTGCAAAGGCACTGTATGACGCTGAAGTTGCCAAAATAAATGAACGCGCAAGAAACGATAAGGGCGGGAGTTATTCAAAGTCAAAAAACAATTCGCGAGGCTATCCCTATATCATTGAATTTGATACTCCGAAACAAACTGACTGGACAAAAATAAATCCTCAGGATTTGGCGTTTAATACGTTGGCTCAAAACAATCGACAACTGGCAGAGTCGGTAAGGAATGTTATCGGGGCTCAAGGCGACTTGATTCAGTCGATTCATCATACTGCAGAAGGTTTTGAAATCATCGAAGGCGATAAAGTCGTTCAATCATCCAACAATTCCAATTCGTCAGATCACGAAATCGAAATTATTGAAGGCGATAAAGTCGTCAAACGCGGTTCCATTTCCTCTCAAAATGCTGACGGCATTGAAACCATCGGGGGCAATAAAATTGTTTCCGCGTTTAACAGCTCCGTGCAAAGCATTATCGACGCTCAGCAAAGATTGCAAGAGCCGGTCAAGCAGACTCCCGATTACAATAAATATTTGCAAGGATCACCCGACGTATCGCGCGGAGTGCCTCAAAGCCAAATAATAAGTTATCTTGACCAAATTAACACGAGAGCCGAACAGTTGTGCGAATACGGAGCCAAAATTTCAACAGGTCTGTATCAGCGCACACAGCAACAATCGCCAAATATAACCGTTTCGCCGAATATAAATGTTGATTTGGGCGGCGCGTATGTTTTTGACGATGCAATGAAAAAACAGCTTACCGAAGATGTCACCAATGAAGTCGTCACCGCCGTTAAAGACGCCTTTCAACAGGCTAAAGATTCTTCGAATTACAGATACGGCAACTGATAAGGCGGTGAAAAAATGATTTACATAAATGACATCCCGTCTTTTCGCGACCCCGAAAGTCATGAAGAAATTGTCGATGACCGCATTGAAAAAATTGAACTCATAAACGGCAATACCATTCAAGACTACGGGCATTGTTACACCGGCGACACGATTGCTTTAACGTGCATTTTTAAGTCGAAATATTACAGTCGACTGATGGATTTGTGGGGAAATCGGGAGAAAGTTACTTACACCGACCAAAGCGGCAATGTTTTCACCGATATGCGACTTGTCATCAGACGCATTAAATACGTTGAGAAATTTCCCGAGTACTTAATTTTAACTTTTGAATTGTGGAGGGTTTAATAATGGCTAATGCTTTCATCAATATTTATACAGGCAATCCGACTGAAGGCGGTACCGACGGCACAATCATAAGCACGGGCGGCTCTCAAACAGCTCCGCTCGTCGTCACTCTCGACGCATCGCAAAATGAAGTCAAGAAAACCAAACTCGCTATCCGCTGTGAGTCAGGTTATCAAACTACGGGCGATACGGTTATTCAGGATAACGCAGACACCAATGACCGCTGGAAATTTTCTTTGACAGAAAACGGCACTTATGCCGATTCAATTACTATCGGCTCGGGAATTGATACGGGCAATTCTATTTTTTGGGCGCAAACGTCTTCAAGCAGTCTTGAATCTCCTTCGCGCGATACGTCCGTTTCAATTCGTGTCAATACGGTTATCGAGGCAATAAGTTAAAATCAGGGCGGCAGGTGCGGGATTATGAATTTATCAGGTTTAATATCGTGGTTGCGCTTTAATAACGGTGTCACCGACGATTTCGTAAAAAAGAATCAGTGGGAAGCATTCGGCAATCCGACTGTCGGAACTGCCAACGCCATTAACGGTAATGCTCTTCAACTTGACGGACAGTCTTATATAAAATTGAGCGGGGTTGAGTTGGGCGGGGCGGATTTTGAAATTGACGGCTGGGTTTATGTTGATTCAAGTTCGCCGAATTATGCAAGACTCATCAACATCGTAAACCCGTCAAACGGCGAGTATTTGATGCGCGTCTACAAAAGCTCGGACGACAGCACTAAATTGGAGTTTTGGCATAATTCAACTGCAGACGTTTCAAATAGTGCCGGCTATACCCGTAGGTCAGATACTGTAAGTATCGGTGAACGAGTTCACTTTAAACTGATTTATCAACGCACTACTTCTTATGCTTATATCAAGTTGTGCGTCAATGATAAAATCGCCGCAAGTTGGCAATCCACTTACAAATTTGATATTTACATCGGCGGTAATCCCAACGGCTCTCAAGGTTTAATCGGTTCGATTGATGAAGTTACAATTTATGACGGCACTTGGTACGCTCACAATAACGGCAATGTCCCGACTGCGGATTATTACGCTCCGCCCAGTATAACTTTAAATGCCGATACTGCAAGAAAAGTTTTAAATCCGCCTCTGACTTGGAGATATGAGAATTACGGCTCGGCAGATTTATTGACTCAAGCAGGGACAACTTTAACCAATCTTCCCGCAACGCAATCAAAAACAGGCTCCGCATTTTATCAGCCGACACGGGCTAAATGTTTCGATATTCCCGCTACGAAAGAAATTTGGATTAAGTGCGATATTTACACAACTGCGAATTATACTCCGACTAACGGCGACAGAATCAGAATTTACAGCGAAGATTCAAACGGCGTTAACGGTTGGTGTACTTTTAATTCAAATGCAAATTACGCTTTATGGCATAACGGCACAAAAGAAGCAGGGTCTGACGGTTTTGCGAAAAATAAATTGCACCCGATTCTGTTGCATATGATGAGCGATGCGACAAGCGGAGTTGTCGAATATTTTTTTGCGAACGGCGATAAACAAAAATTTACGGGCAATGTAAATAACGGCAATGATTTTAACAACGTCTATATTCAAATGGACGGGGCAAATATTCTTGTCAGCAATTTAATTATTTCAAATGCGCCGCTTGAACTTACCGACGACGTTGCGCAGTTGAAACCAAAAACAGTTGAATTTACGGCGGATACTTTGAGACTTATCGGCAACACGGCTGAAATTTACTTCGACACTTCAAGAAATATCGTCAAGCCGATTGAAATAATTTGTCCGACGGCTCGCAATATCGTAAAGCCGATAAATTTATCTTTCGACACACAGCGAAAAGTTTCTCATGCAATCGATTTAAATTTTGACACGCTACGAGAAATTCAATTCGACAATTCGCAGGCTGAAGAAATTTATTTTGACACAAAAAGAAATATCGTTAAATCGACTGAATTACTCGCTGACACTCTCCGCAATGTTAAAGCTGTTTGGCGGATTGAATATGATGATCTTCACTCGAACTACGGAGATATTGAAATACCGCCGACAAATGAAATTTGGATTAGGTTTAATCTTTTAACCAACAGTTTTGTTGGTTCATTAAGAGCGGATTGTTGCAGATATGACGATAATAACGAGTGGCATTTTTTCGGCTTTGCATTAGAGCATGAAGAGTGCCGACTTTTACACGGCTATTACGTTAACACCTATAGCGAAGAAAAAGAATTTATCCCGCTGACGCATAATCTTACGGAAAACGATAACCAAAATTTTTTAATCCATATGAAAAGCGGGGTTACTGACGGCTTTATAAAAATTCTTGCGGACGGAAATTTAATCGGACTCTATACAGGCAACGTCAATGACGGAATTGATTTTGACTTATTTGAGTATTATTGGACTCGCGGGACTGACGGAGCTCCCGAAGCCAATAATTTTATATTATCCAATGCCCCGCTTTCCAAAGAAGAAATAGGTTTTGACGAAAATGTTCAATTTCCTCAAAAATTATTTTTCGA
>CAJOCT010000141.1 GCA_905236725.1 uncultured Selenomonadaceae bacterium
CGACGAAAGATTTACACTTTACGGCGTAATGGCAGACCCCGACACAATCGGCGGACAGCAAACGCGCTTTTCTGTTGACAACGTCTGGTTTAATGATTTAGATATTCTTCATTTTTCGAAAAATGAGATGGTGGAAACTGAAATGCCTTTCGGATTTACGCCCGAAGATGTTCAATTTCAATCTATCGTTTCAAAGTGACGGAGGTAATTCAAAATGGCAGTTACGACAATTAACGAACTCATTGCACAGCGCGACGAAATTAAAAATAAGAAAAAACAAATTTACGAAATTGAAACGTCAGTCGGCACAATTTTGGCTAAAGTTCCCACAGGCGGAATTATCGCCAATGCGTGGGATATGCCGAATAATTTTGAGGGAAATAAATATCTCGTCTTTGAAAATGTCATTCAGCCGAATTTGCGCGACCCCGAACTTTTAAAAGCGTATGAATGTTTTGAGCCGATCGACATTGTCGAAGCACTTTTTCAAGCGGGAGAAATAAATAAAATTGCGGGAAAAATTTTAGAGTTTGCAAATTATAACGGCAAAGTCATTTCAAAACTTCATAAAGAAGTAAAAAACTCATAAAATCCGATTGGCAAGCGGCAACGGCGGCGTATTTTTCACTGCGAGGAATACGTCCCGCCGATTTTTTAAAATTTCCTTTGAGCGAAAAAATTTTTATGCACGCGGCTATGTTGGAAGAAGAAAAACGCGAAACTGAAAAATTAAAAATCCTTGCACACGTCAAATTTTGAAAGGTGGTGAAATCGTGGCAGATTATCAATTAAGCGCAACTCTCAGGCTTAATGACAGAGGCTTTTCGGCGGGAATAAGAGCCGCTGAAAAAGAAACTTCAAAACTTGAACGCGGAATTGGCGGACTGAAAAATCAAAAGTTAATGTTTCAAGTCGGCGTTGAAGGTATGGAAAAAATAAAACGTTATCACGATATGATGAGGCGCGGCGGAATGAAAATCCCTCCGCTTGAAATTTCTGCTCGCGATAACGCCACGCCAAAAATTCAAAGAATTCGTCAAGAAGTCACTTCGCTAAGTTCAAAGGCTCATACCGTCGCCGTCAACATAAAAACAAACGGAATGGCGGCACTCGGCAAGGCTAAAAATTCAATCGGCGAAATGGCTGGCGGTGCGGCAATGGCGGCTGGTGCGGGAGTTATGGGCGTTGCGGGAATCGGTTTTGGCGCGGTCGATGCTTTAAACACTTACAAAGATTTTGATTATCAAATGAAACGCAATAAAGCATTGTTCACGACGGGTCTTGATTCTGCTGAAGCCGAAAGACAATATAAAGACTTAACGGCGGCGGCTCGTCATTACGGTTCGACGATGATTTTCACTGCGCAAGAAGTAGCTGTTGCGGAAGAAAAAATGGCTCTTGCAGGTTGGGACGCTGACACTTCCATTAAAGCACTTCCTGCAATCTTAAATGCGGCAGTTGCAAGCGGCGAAGATTTAGGGCTTGTTTCTGACATTATCACCGATGATATGACGGCAATGGGATATAGAGCCGGTACAACAATTAAAAACGCACTCGGGCAAGATGTAGAGGCGGCGCAACATTTTTCAGACGTAATGCTCCGCACAACTCTAAGAAGTAACACAAACTTTTATGAGTTAGGTCTTGCGATGAAATATGCCGCTCCGCTTGCCCATACTCTCGGCTATGATATTGAAGATGTTGCTGTTGCAATGGGCTTAATGGCGAATAACGGAATCAAGGCAGATCAGGCAGGTACAGGATTACGCGGAATTATGAATCGTTTCATCAGTCAACCTAAAAAAGCGGCAATGGCTATGGAACAGTTAGGCGTTTCAATGTTTGACGCGGCTGGCAATGCAAAAGGTTTAATGCCGATGTTAATGGACGTGAGAGCCGCTTTAAAAGGTAATAACGTTGACGCGATGATTGATTTTGCCGAACAAATTACGGGTGAAAAAGTTGAACGGCGCGAAGAATTAACAGAATTTTTGAAAGAGAGAAAAGAACGCGGCGGCGGAAAACTTTCAGCAGAAGACCAAGCCCGCTTAGGTCAAATGTTGTCGGGAACTTATGCGCTTGCTCCGTTTTTGGCGATTATGAACTCTTCCGATGAAGATATTCAAAAGTTAATGACGGAAATTTATCAAAAGTCGGACGGCACGGGCGCAGAAATTCAAAAAGAGATGATGGATACTTTAAGCGGCGACTTAAAAGCCCTGCAGTCGGCGTGGGAAGATTTCAACATTGAACTTTTTGACGGCAAAGGCGCAAACGGTATCCGCGATTTTGTTCAAGCGGCAACGGAAGATATTAACGCTTTTAAAAATTCTTTGAAAGACGGCTTAGATTTTGGCGATGTCGGCAAACTCGGATTAAATATCATAACTCAACTGAAAAATAAATTTCTCGAACTTGACGGAATCGGTTCAATTTTGGCGGGCGGAGCTTTAATGGTCGGTTTACGCGCAATTTTGAAAACCGCGCTGAAAGTCAAAGATACTTTGTCCGAATGGAGCAAAATAAAAACCGTAAGCGATTTGGGCAATCAGATTCGCGGAAATAAAAATCCTTCGGGCGGTTTATCTTCGGTCGGCACGATGAATATAAAAGCGGGCGTTGTAAATTTAACGGGCGCAATCAGGCAAAACGGCGGCACTAATCTCGGCAACAGAAATCAAAGTCGAGTTGACGATTATTACAGACGGCGCGAAACAATTTTATCAAGTCAAAATTCAGGCAGACCGCCTTCAACATTGTCAAGATTCGGCGGATTTATGAAAAACGGCTTGAAAGTTGCGGGTGGCGGTGCGTTGTTGTCATTGCCTTTTGCCGCAATGGATATTTTTTCAGCGCAAAGTCACAGCGCAGAAACTCTTGCGGAGGCAGATGAAACGGTTGCTTGGCACAAACAAGAACTTGAGCGATTGAAAACTGAAGGAGCTAATGACGAACAGATTCGGGCGCAAATGCAAGAAGTCAAAGACGCAGAGGCTTTTAAACAGCGAACAATCGAAATGAATAAGCAAGTCGAAAGGCAAGCAAATTTCAAAGCGGCGGGGACTGTTGCAGGTACGGCAATCGGCGCGGCAATCGGTTCTGCTGTTCCTGTAGTCGGCACGGCGATAGGCGGAATGGTCGGCGGAGTTTTAGGCGATTTGGCAGGCTCAAAACTTGCTGATGTGTACACAGCGAGCGAAAAAAATAATTCTGCCAATGACGGAAAAAATAATTTAAATCAAAAAAATCTTTCGGCGAAAAATGATTTAGATTCAAAAGTCAGTGAACTTAACCGAAAAGGAATTGATGACGGGTTAAAATCGCTTAAAGATTGGTGGGGAAATTTATTTAAGAGTGAAAAACCTCCCGTACAACAGGGGACGGATTATCAGAAAAATTTTCAGCAAGTCACGCCACAAACTTATACGCCTTTGCAAAATAATATCACACCACAAAAAATTACGCCGCCGACACTGCCGAAATTTGAACTTCCCGAATTAAATCTCGGAGCAAAAATTCAAAATGAATTTGATTTTGTTTCAAACACGGTAAGCACGAAAATTGACAGAATTAAAACTTCAATCGCGGGAATGTTTACGGGAATTGAATTGCCGAATATCGGCGAATTTTTTAAAAATCTCGAACTGCCCGAATTTAATTTTGGTGAAAAAATCGAAGGAATAAAAACTTCACTTTCGGGAATGTTTACGGGAATTGAATTG
>CAJOCT010000142.1 GCA_905236725.1 uncultured Selenomonadaceae bacterium
GTGACCACACAATAAATCACTTGCCGGAAATTGTGTCTTATGAGCAAGTTTATTTAATTTCGCCGAGCGATTACATAATTGGCGGATTAAACGGCATTGTAAATCTTCAAGCGCGAGCGTTGGTAGGACGAACAAACTTTTTGAAAAGGCGGTTGGAACTCCTGGAAAATAAAGTTGATGAAATTGATTTAATGCCGGGCGAAGAAGAGGCAAAATACACAGAAATTTTACAGCGATTGAACTCACTGGATATAAGCGTATTTATGCGGCAAATCGCACAACTTGAACGTCAGAATATGCTCAACGCGCTGTCGATGAAAGCGTCAGGCTTGGAAGTTGACGAAAATAATATAATCGTCGAAGTTTTTCAGGACGGAACACCGACAACGATCGACCAGACAAACGCGGAAATTGTTTCAGTAATTCGCGGCGATGATTCGGTTGACATAACGGACGTGAAAAATCTGATAAAAGGCGGCGTGTACATCATAAGCGACGGCGAGACTTCCGAAGAAGTACAAATTAAAGAAAATCTCGGCACGATTGAAAACGGCTACCGAATTTTATTTGCTGAAGACGTTGCGAATAATTACAAATACTTTTATGTACACAATAAGTATTTTTATTGACTTTTATGTACACAAAAAGTATAATCGAAAAAATTCTAAAAAATCGCGAAAGGTGGCGTAAAATATGGCTATGGGACGACCGAAACTCGAAATTGCTCGGACAAAAGACGTTCATATCAGACTGACGCAATTTGAGTTTGAAAAACTTGAGCGAATCGCGAAAAAAAAAGAAATTTCTAAAACAGAAGCAATTTTGCAGGGAATTGATTTGTTGATTCATTATAAGCCGAAAAGAATTGCCAAAAAAAATGTTGACGAAATTTTAAGAGAACGCGGAGCACTCACCGCTGATTAAAATTTTTAAAAATTTTTCGCTCGAATGAGCAATTTTTTTTGCAGAAAATTATTTTTTGTGATAAACTTGAAAAAAATTTTTGAGGTGAGATTATGGCGAAAGATTTTTCAATAAATCCGACTTGCTCAATGAAATTTGATATTATGTTGAATCGCGACGGAAATATTTTACAGCCGGGCGAAACTGTTGCAGGCAAAAAAACTGTAACTTTTTCAGGAATTAAAAGCGACGTGACGATTGACGAAACTATCAACACCGAAAATTCTGAGGCATTGCATAATGGAATTGCCGGCTTGATGTGGCTTTTCACCGGCTCGGACGAAGGAAATTTTGACGAACTTTCGATTAAAAAAACTACGACTGAAGTTGTCGAGGAAGATTAAAATTTTTTTGCGAGGTGATTTTTATGGCTGTAAGTATTTTTAATACAAATTCAAACACTTTGCTTAGTGGTACAAAGGGCAATGATACTATTGACAATGGAGAGCATGGCGGTCAATTCGGTTCGTGGTGGTATAAAGAAAATGGAGGAAAAAAAGTAACAATTTTTGGTGGGGCAGGAAATGATTTGATTTACAATACAGGAGTGATTTCTTCAATATTCGGAGAAAAAGGTGATGATTCTATCGTAAATTATGGCGAAAATGTAACAATTTCAGGCGGTTTCGGTAATGATTCAATTTACAATGACGGGAGTTACTCATCAATATTTGGATGATCTGGTGCTGACACAATTATCAATTATTTTGGAGAAAGTACAACAATTATAGGAGGTAGAGGCAAAGATTTAATTAAAAATCATTGTGAAAATGTGATAATTTCTGGAAACAATGGCAATGATACGATTGGAGATTTTGGTTCTTATGTGACGATTTTTGGAGGTGCAAATGATGATTTAATTTGTCTTAGTGATGACACATGCAACGACTTAATACAGTATTCGTCAAATGATGGCAATGATACAATATTTGGATTTAATTCATCCGATACTTTGTACATAACCAATGGTATCTATACAACTATTAAAAACGGAAATGACGTTACTGTACAATTTAATAATAAAAAATCGATTATGTTGAAAGATGCATTGGTTGATGACTACAGTAAAATAATAATAAAAAATCCTTCAGGTGAAGTTAGCATTTATAATGATTGGAAAGTTCGTTACGGCAGTTGGTACGAAAATTCCGCAAATGATGTAACACTTTTCGGAAGTAATGGTGATGATTATATTTACAACATTGGTAGCAATGTTGTAATCACAGTTGGTTCAGGAAACGATAATATACAAAATGTTGGAGGAAACAATGTTTCAATCACAAGCGGTTCTGGTGATGACACGATTGAAAATTGGGGTGGATATAATATAACAGTATCAGGCGGTTTGGGTGATGATTTCATTTCAAATAATAGCAATGAAGTAAATATCATAGGCGATTCAGGTGATGATACTATTGAAAATGGGGATGGAGATAATTTAACAATTTCCAGTGGAAAAGGCGATGATTCCATTTTAAATAATGGAGATGAAGTAAATATCATAGGTGGTTCAGGTAATGATACTATTGAAAATTGGGATGGAGATAATTTAACAATTTCCGGCGGATATGGAAATGATTTTATTCAAAATTCTGGATGCAATGTAACAATTTACGGTGGAAATGGAGATGATTCGATTGAAAATTATGAAGATAATGTAACAATTTTCGGTGGTAAAGGAAATGATTTAATTTCTATTGGAAGTTACACTGAAAATAATATAATTCAATATACGAAAGGCGACGGAAAAGATACAGTAGTCGGATTTAATTCCGATGACACGTTGCAAATCACGAAAGGCAGTTACAAAGTAAAAACCAAAGGCAATGATGTGATTGTAAAAGTCGGCAGCGGTTCAATAACTTTGAAAGATGCAGTCGGAACAGAAATTTCGATAAAAAATTCCAAAGGCAAAGTCACGACAAAAAATTACGGCTCGTCAAGTGCACAAACTGCAGAACTTTTTGCAGAAAATAATTTTACAACGGCTGATAATTTGAGCACGATTGTTAAAAATAATTTGACTGCGACAGATTACAAGATTGAGACGAATAATTTTGAAAATCTGACGCAGGAAAATAATTTGATAACTTTCGCCGAAAAATAAAATTTAATCAAAAAAAAATTATCTCCGATGAAAAAATTTTGTCGGAGATTTTTTTGTGCAAAAAATTTTTGAGCAATCGAAACGAGGAGACGGTGAAAAATGACGACAGAATTTTTAGGAGAAAACGCCGTCCGAGAATTATTTGACATAATCGCCGAAAAAATGGAAAAGCGAGAAAAATCAATGGCGAGTGCAACAAGTGTAGGCGCGGCGTTAATAGCAGTCGCTCTTTTGAAAATAGCTGAAGCGATAAAAATTGCAAAGGGCGGAGAGGGTGGCGTAGAGGTGGATGAAGAAAAAATTGCGACGGATTCTGAAGTTGAGGAAGTATTGAGCCAATATTTCAACGGCGGAAATTCGACGGCGCACACAGGCGGCGGCACAAGTTCCGTTGAAGACGGTGAAGTTGCAACCGATGATGAAGTCGGAGATGTTTTGGACAATTATTTTAATTAAGATGGAGGAAAATAAAATGAGTGTAGACCTTAACAAACTTTTGAAACTTAACGCATTGGACGCATTTGCGGCAAAAGCGGACGCGAAAATTCATGCAGTCGAGGCAAAAACCGACGCGGCATTTAAAGGCGTGAAAGTCGTCAACGGCAACC
>CAJOCT010000143.1 GCA_905236725.1 uncultured Selenomonadaceae bacterium
CGTCACGCTCAAGTTAATTGGTCGCTGCTCGATAACGGATTTTTTGGCGATAATGCAAAAATTTTTCGCAACTTGAAAGATTTTCAAAAAATTGCCGTCGAAAATGCAGAAAAATATTTTCAAAAAAATTCTCGCGGTCAACTGATTATGGCTTGCGGTACAGGCAAAACTTACACTGCATTAAAAATTGCAGAAAAAATTTTTCCGCACGGCAAAATTTTATTTTTAGTTCCAAGCATTTCTCTTTTAAATCAAAGTTTGGAGGAATGGGCGGCTTTTTCTGAAAATCCGATTAACGCGATTTGCGTTTGTTCTGACTCGACTGCATCAAATGTTGACGATGAAATTATTGAAATAAATTTGCCGTTGCCGGCGATGACTGATTCTGAAAAAATTTCCGACGCAATGAAAAATTTTTCAGAAAAAAATATGACTGTGATTTTTTCAACTTATCAATCAATCGAAGTCGTTGCGAATTTAAATTTGAATTTTGATTTGATTATTTGCGACGAGGCTCACCGCACGACAAGTTTTTCTAAAGAAACAAATTTTACAAAAGTTCACGACGAAAAATTTCTTCACGCGAAAAAAAGAATTTATATGACTGCCACGCCGAAACTTTTTAAAACTGATGTCAAAGATTCCGACGACGAAAAAAAATTGTCAGTCTGGTCGATGGACGATAAAAATATTTTCGGCGAAGAATTTTTCAGAATTTCTTTCGCGGAGGCTGTCAGCAAAAATATTTTGTCTGATTACAAAGTTTTTGTTTTGACTGTCGGTGAAAATTTTTTGAATGAAACGCTGAAAAATTCCGCGATTAACACTGACGACGCTTTGAAAATTCTCGGCTCGATTTTCGCTCTTTCAAAAAATATGGATAAAAATTCGCAAAAACTTATCGCCGACGATAAAAATTTTATGCACAGTGCAGTTGCTTTTTGCAAAAATATTTCCGTTTCAAAAAAACTTGCCGAAAAATTTCCTATCGTACAAGAAAAATTTTTTGCAGATTTGCCAGATGATGACAAAAAAAATTTTGTAAAAATTTCCGCGAAAGAAATTAACGGCTCGATGTCCGCAAATGAACGCAGTCAAAAACTTTTTTGGCTGAAAAATTCTTCAGAAAAAAATTTTTGCCACGTTTTAAATAATGTTCGTTGTTTGTCTGAAGGCGTTGATGTTCCCGCATTAGACGCAATTATTTTTTTGTCGTCAAGAAAATCTAAAGTCGAAATTATTCAGGCGGTCGGTCGCGTGATGAGAAAATCTCCGCAAAAAAAATTCGGCTACATTATTATTCCCGTGATTATTCCGATGAATCAAAAACCCGAAGAAATTTTGAAAAACAGCGAAGATTTTAAAGTTGTTTTTGAAGTTTTAAATTCTCTTCGTGCTCACGACGACGCGATGAATATTGAAATTGAAAAAATTCGCAACACAGGCAAAAGTTCCAAAATTATTATTGCAAAGCCCGAAGAAATTTTTGAAAATCCTGCAGAAAAAATAAATCCTCAACTTTCTATTGATTATCTTTTGAAGTGGGACGATTTGAAAAATAAAATTTACGCGCGAATTGTCGAAAATCTCGGAAATAAACTTTATTGGATTCAGTGGGCTTATAAAGTCAAAGATGTTGTCGAACGTCACACCCGGCAAATTAAAAATTTAATCGAAACTGACGACGACGCAAAAAATATTTTTGAAAATTTTATTTCTGATTTGCAAAAAAATATCAATCCGACAATTTCCGCCGATGATGCGATTGATATGCTCTCGCAACATCTTGTCACGCGTCCGATTTTTGAGGCGATTTTTGATAATTTTTATTTTGTGAAAAAAAATCCCGTGTCGCAGGCAATGCAAAAAATTTTAAATCTTCTCGACGAAAAAAATTTTGACAAAGACCACAAAAATTTTGAAAAACTTTATTCGCAAATTAAAAATGAGTGCAAGGCGATGGGCGATTTAAAAAATGATTGGAAAAAACGCCAAGAAATTTTGATTCGACTTTACGACAGCTTTTTTAAAATTGCTCTGCCGAAAACTTCCGCAAAACTCGGAATTGTTTACACGCCCGTTGAAGTCGTCGATTTTATTTTAAATTCCGTCAACGATGTTTTGAAAAAAAATTTCGGAAAAACTCTTTCAGATAAAAATATTCACATTCTCGACCCGTTCACCGGCACCGGAACTTTTTTGGTCAGATTGATTCAATCAAATTTGATTCAGAAAAAAGATTTGCTCAGAAAATTTTCTTGCGAACTTCACGCCAATGAAATTATTTTGCTCGCTTATTACATTGCCGCCGTAAATATTGAAAATGCTTTCAATTCAGATCCGCAAAAATATTTTCCGTTTCAAGGAATTGTTTTGCAAGATACTTTTCAAAGTTTTGAGAATCAGCAAAATAAAATTTCCGCAGAAAAAAATATTTCGCTCGGCGACGGTTTTGAAAAAATTCTCGAAAAAAATTTTGAACGCTCGCAAGAGCAACTCGATACAAAAATTGAAATTATTGTCGGAAATCCTCCGTACTCGGTCGGTCAAAAATCTGCAAATGACAACAATCAAAATAATTTTTATGAAAATCTTTCAAACAGAATCGCCGAGACTTATGCAAAAAATACTCAAGCCACAAATAAAAATTCTCTTTACGACAGTTACATAAAAGCATTTCGTTGGGCAAGCGACAGAATTTCTTCGGGCGTGATTGGTTTTGTCACAAATGCCGGATTTTTGGACGGTGCGGCGATGGACGGCTTGAGAAAAATTTTTGCGGAAGAATTTAGCGAAATTTATATTTTTAATTTGCGCGGAAATCAACGGACGCAGGGAGAAATTTCACGCAAAGAAGGCGGAAAAATTTTTGGAAGCGGAAGTCGTGCGCCGATTGCGATAACAATTCTTGTAAAAAATCCAGAATCGAAAGAAAATGCGAAAATTTTTTATTATGACATAGGCGATTATCTTTCACGCGAAGAAAAATTGAAAAAAATTTCTGCGACAAAAACTGTTTTGAACGAAAATTTTAAAATTATTGTGCCGAATGAAAAATTTGATTGGATAAATCAGCGCAACGAAAAAAGTTTTGATAATTTTATTTTGCTCGGAGATAATAAAAATAAATCTGCAAAAACTTTTTTTAAAATTTATTCGGGCGGAATTAAAACA
>CAJOCT010000144.1 GCA_905236725.1 uncultured Selenomonadaceae bacterium
GTTCATGGTAACCAACGGATATTTGTTGAATCCCGCGATCATTAACGAGTTGAAAGATTATAAAATTGACGCTCTTCAAATCACAATCGACGGTGATAAGGAAAGTCATGATCGTCGTCGTTGCACCAAAGAAGGCGTAGCAACTTTTGAAAAAATAATTGAAAACTTAAAAATATTGACAGCGAATAATTTTAAAATAGCTTGCCGAGTGAATATCGATAAATCCAATATTTTTTCGATAAAGTCGCTCATAAAAAAGTTAGCTAATGAGTTTGACGATAAAAAAGACGATCTCAATATTTCTTTCGGACAGATTTTGCCAATAGCCAATCAAGACAAGTGGGACACTTCGGTTTGTCTTTCTTTGCCTGAATACATAAGGTGTGTTGACGATTTTACCTCTTGCATGATTGAGGAACATTTTACGATTAAAAACCAATATCCATTCTACCCTACACCAAAAGTGAATTTTTGTGGAGCTGTTCAAATGAATTCTTTCGTGATTCGCCCAAGCGGTTTGATTGATAAATGTTGGGATTGTGAAGCAACTCCAGTCGGTGATGTTTTTAGAGGCATTGCTCATGATGGAAAAACTGAGCAAAATTTATCGAAGTGGATATTGCACGATCCTTTTGCCGATTCCGAATGCAGGAATTGCAAAATTTTGCCGGTGTGCTTTGGAGGTTGCCCATATTTCTCTATTGAGAGAAAGGAAAAAATGTGTCTGAAGTGGCGTTTTGACATTGAAAATGTTATCCGCAAAAAATATTTGCGCCACCTGCAAGGGAGACTAACTATTAAAAGTCAAGAAAAATTTTGAAAGGATTCGCCGGTTTTCTGGAGGTGGCAGATGATGCGAATAAGTTTTTTGGCAACGTGAGATAAAGCGACAAAGTAGTGCTTACCTTCGGTGCGTTTCTTTTGGTAGTAGTCTTTAAAAACAGGACACCAAAACCTGACGTATTGAGCAGAAATAAAGAGAGCGTAACGCAGATAACGTGAGCCGCGTTTATCCATCTTGGCTTTTGAAGAAATAAAGTTGCCGGATTGATAAGTAGTCGGCGATAAGCCGGCAAAGGCTAAAATTTTATCAGGCGAAGAAAATCTGTTAAAATCGCCAATTTCAGCTTGAATCATCGCTGCCATTCTGAAAGAGATGCCGGGTATGGTGGCAATCGGTGAATCTTGAACGTGAGTTTGAATTTGTTCTTCAATTTCTGCAATATCGGAATCCAAGATTTGGATCAGTTTAATGGTGTGCTTGAGTTCCATAGTTTTTGCGGAAATGTAAACACCGACGGATTTTCTTGCGAGATTGCGAATTTCTTTAGCTTTCATCTTGTCAAGTCTGCCGTTTGAAGAAGACTCAATGAGATTGGCAAAAGTGTCAAATCTTGACTTCGCAATATCTTTCGCACTCGGATATTTCAAAAGCATTGAATAAATACAATTCAAGTGCAAAGTTGAAACTGCAGACTCAAGTTCCGGAAATAAAATGTTGCAAAGTCTGGCAAGAGATTGCTTGAGTTTTGCTCTTTGGCGAACTTTTTCAAAGCGGTATCGCGTGAGAGATTTCAATTCTTCGTTTTGAGAAACAGCCTGAGTGTAAGGCGTAAGGTCAAGATTAGAGGCGAGAATAGCAGCGATGGTTTTTGCATCAACTTTGTCGGTTTTGGTTTTACGAAGTGTCAAAGATTTTCTGAATTGATTGGTTTGCAAAGGATTGAGGACAAAAGTCGGCAAGTTTTTACTGAGCAAAAATCCCAAAATGTTGTAGGAATAATGCCCAGTGGCTTCAAGTCCGACCTTAATTTCACTGTCGTTGCAGGAACAAATTTTGGAGTAAAGTTCCTCAAAACCTTCAATGTTGTTGGTAATAGAAAAAGGTTTGTGAAGTACAGAACCTTCAAGTGTCCTGATAAAACAATCGTGTTTTTCTTTTGCAACGTCGATACCGACTAAAATCATTTGAATCAGTCCTTAAAAATTATTGATACCGTGCCACAAACTTCAATGCCGGTGCAACCTCGTGCTACATAAACCGTCGAGCGGTATCTAACTAATCAGCATTTAAGCAAAGAGTTGTGGTCAGAATCTCACGAAAATCGTCAAGCGATAGGTGAAAAAAACTAATCCACAGTATCTTTGAAAATTATATCACGTCCTTGGAGAGGGACGTTAATAACTACTACTTTGATTATACGAGAGCGTTTAATGCTTTCTCAAAAGGCTTGATAATACGCAAAGATACTTGACCTGCACCTTTCAGAACCTCCGCATGAGTTGGCAATGAAGTGATGGAGTCGGTAAGGGATTTTACGGAAATGGTATTTGCGTTGTTCTTGAAATAGTTCATGTTGTGATGGAGTACCAGACGTCGGCAAAGAAAATAGGCAAGGGATTGGCGATTTAGGTCGATAGTGAATATCTGAATGGGGAAAGGCATGATGAAAGAATTTGCGAGGTGCCTAAGAAAATTGATGTGAAAAGTGGCAGAGTAAACGCCAGAACCTTTTTGATGCTGAAGTGCGACGACGAGAGGGAAGATGAAAAACTCCGTTTCAGGTTTTCTTTTTCCATTGTAGGTTGTATCGAAAAATTCGACTTGAGTGTGTCCAATGAGATTGAGAGCGTTGCGAAGTTGTTCAATAGCACGAGTTTTGTTTTTGATGTTGCAGAGAGTCATAAATTCGCGTAAGGAAACGGAAACAGTTTGGAATTTCTTAAACTCCGAATCATTCTTGAGTTTTCTGTGAGGAAGAACGGAGGAGAGTTTGAGAATGAAGATGTCGAAAACGCGTTGTACAGTCACGTTAAATTTGAAGTTGAGGAAGTTGGAAATTTCGATTTTGACATCGTTAAAAAAAGCGATGGCGTTACCGGTAAAGTTGTCAACCTCGAAAGATTTTTCGGACAGACTGGCGAAAGCATTGTTGAATTTACCCTGAAGAGTGGAAACGAAATTAACCTTGACATCCGACGATTGATTTTCTAAAATTGAGGTGTTCATATACGCAGATCCTTTCCGTTATGTAGTTTTATTTTTGCGAGTGAAATTTTGTCATAACGGAAATTTGATGACAAGAATTAGAAGTGGGAGAGCTGGTTGCAGAATTGCGATCAGCTTTTTCATTTGCCCCAAATTTTAAT
>CAJOCT010000145.1 GCA_905236725.1 uncultured Selenomonadaceae bacterium
AATCTCGCCGATGCCAACAGATTAAAGAAAAGCAGGGTTCGTAGTGAGATTATTGAAATTATGACTTTCTTACAAAGCGTTGGTGATATTCTTTCTTTTAATGTGAAAAAAGTCGGCAACAAATACCATTGCATAGAATTTTCTTTTGCAGGTACAGACTCGGGAAAAAATTTCAAGAAAAAATCTAATGGGGGATATGAGGCTGACAGACAAAATAAAAAATGGCGTTCTTATGCGGTAAAATAAGCCGATATCCCCCCCCTCTCGTCTAAGTGATACAACCCTCTCGTCTAAGTGATACAACCCTCTCGTCTAAGTGATACATTTGACTATTAAACTATTAGGATTTTTGGCGTCACTATGCGGGTTTGCGCGACCTGTCATTTTTCCTTATATATTATAGATATTATAGCAGTCCGAAAATTTTTTTAACGCTTACGCTAAAAATTTTCTGCGACTAGGAGAGAGACGAAAAATGGGTCGTCGTCTCTCGCTCATGGTCATGAGGAAATAGAATTTGGGTGTTATGGGAGTAGTAAAAAATAAAAGTTGTAATTTACAGCTTACATTCCTTATTTTTTACTATTCCTTTAGAAAATTGATGCGCACCAAATTGACGAAAAAATGGCGCAATTTTGAGAATTTAAATTGACACAAAAAAAGTACAATTTGGAGAATTAAGGAGGCTTGGAAATGGGAACAGCAAATTTGCCAAAGGTGGACGAAATGGAAAAAGAATTGTTGAGCGCGATGATGTTAAAGGACGGCTTGATAATTCCGTCAATCGCAGCAACCTTGAAAGCGGAAGATTTTTACGATGAAAAGCACAGGGAACTTTATGAGGTAATCAAAGAAGTGTACAGCGACACGGGGACCTCAAATATTTTGCTTGTAGCCGATAAGTTGAAAAAAAGGGGAATGCTGGAAAAAATCGGGTTGGAAAAATTCCAGGAGATAGTGGGAGCGACTTTTACGACGGCTTACGCTGCAATTTTTGCGAGCAAAATCAAGGAAAAAGCTGGGTTGCGGCGAATGGCAGAGGTCGGCGACATAATGAAGAAAGATGCGTCGTCAGACAAGAAACCGCTGGAAGAAATTTTGAAAGAAGCGGAGCGAATGATGATGGAAGTGAAAAACGAAACGGCACCGCCGAATATTTCGTGCTTTTCGGAATATTTTGCGGAAAAATTTCAAAAAAATATTGAGAAAATGACCGAATACGGGGAACGTAAAACGGGCTACGAAAATGTGGACAAGGAGCAGATATTCAGTCCTGGCTTGTATGTGTTGGGCGGGTTGCCGGCGTTGGGAAAAACGACGTTTGCGTGGCAGATGTTGGAGCAGTTGGCGAAATCTGGAGAAAAGTGCATATACTGCAGTTATGAGATGAGCGAATTTGAACTTTTTACAAAGTCGGTGTCGCGTGAAGTGTACAGGCGTGAAAGTGCAAATTATACTCGCGAGATAATAAAACCGTTGACATCGGCGGCAATCAGGCGCGGCGAGTTAAGCGAAGAGCATTTGGAAAAATTCCTTGAAGTCAAGGCGGAATTTGAGCAAAGCGGAATAGATTTGAACGTGATGGAAATGGAGGAGCAGGATATAGATGAGTTAATCTTCAAGTTGAGGAGGTATTGCGTAAATAAAGCTCCCGTTATCGTGCTGGACTATTTGCAGATAATTCCCGTGAAAAGTAAGGAAATTTCGGCGAAACAAGCGATTGACGAGACGGTAAGGAAATTGAAAAATTTTCAAAGAGATACGGGAGCGACGTTCATAGTGATAAGCAGTTTTAATCGTCAAAATTATGCGCAACAGGTGGCATTTGAAAGTTTTAAGGAGAGCGGAAATATCGAATACTCGGCAGATGTCGTTTGGGGTTTGCAACTCTACTTTGATGAAGGAATGTCACGGGAAAATCGCGAGAATGTTGAAAGGGCGAAAAATGCGACACCGCGTCGAGTAGAATTAAAGTGCTTGAAAAATCGTCAGGGGAAAAATTACAGTTGCTATTTCAAATATTATTCGGCAGTAGATGCATTCGTGTCGTGCGATAAGGAAGATTTTCAAGGTAAACAGTCGAAGTCTAAAAGGCTGGTAATTTGATGAGGTAGCTATAAAAAATATAAAAATTACGTCCAATGAAGAATTGGATGTTTTTTTTTGCGAAGTTGCAAAATTGTGTTATGAGAGTTGGCAAAATTGTGATACTATGTGAGAGCAGTATAGATGAGGAGGCAGAAGATGTCAGATTGTGCAACGGAAGTAGAAAAAGTTTCGTCCGTAAAAATTTCTGCGAGCAATGAGAAGTTACAACGAGAATTGAGGCGAGTGAGGGAAGAAAATCGAAAATTAAAGCACATAATCGCATATGGAAACATTTCAACGTTGGGAACGCTGATAGACCAATATATGGATTACGGTCGAATCCACTTGAAAAAAATTGCTCTGGAAATACAACTTATGGAATATGAAAAATCAGCGACAGAAAAAGTGTTGGAATTGATAGAGCATCTGGAATACATCAAGGAGGAATTGCACAAGCTGATAGAGGTGGGCGAGGAAGGGGAAGTTTTTCATAATGACAGCTTAAAGCATGACGTAAAAATAGCGAGGGAGATGATACCAAAATTTGAAGAAATAATTCAGTTGCATATCGACGCGAATAAAAGTGCGGAATTGGAAAAAGTTCTGACGGAATTTGCACAAAAAATTAAAAAATATTTTTAGACGACTTTAGGGGTGAAGAATGGAAAAATTTGGAGAGCGCATCAGGAAATTGAGACAGGAACGCGGATTAACAACTCATGAGATGGCAGAAAAATTGGGAATTTCACGTAATACGCTGACAAATTGGGAGCGAGGCACAAAAGAAATATACGGGATAAAACTTTTGGAGGAAATGGCAGAAATTTTAGAAGTTCCGTTAAAAATATTATTGTCTGGAGAAAAAGAAATTTCTGTAGAGAACAATCCCGTGATAAAAAACTTGAGTGAAAGGGTATCGCGCTTGGAGCAAATATTGATAAAAAATTTATAGAAAAATAATGGAGGGAAAAATATGGAAGAAAAAAACGCGGGTCTTGGAAATATTTTGAATGAGGTAAGTCAG
>CAJOCT010000146.1:0-3068 GCA_905236725.1 uncultured Selenomonadaceae bacterium
AGAATTGCTACTCGCTATGATAAGTTGGCTCGTCGTTTTTTAGCTTTCATTCACTTTGCAAGTATTTTAATGGCTTAAATAATATTTGTCCACACTTCCGTCGTTGTTTGCGCTAAATGCGCATTTTTTTACGCAAATTCTGAAAGCGTGACAAAAAGATTTTTTTTGAACATAAAATTGCAGTTAAGATGTTGCGGAATTGAGGAATGATGGGAGCAAATCTCCATTTGTATTTTTCCAATGAACGAAAAAAATTTGCAAAGCGGGCAAGGAAGATTTATTTTTTGCGACAATGTGTATTTCAGGAAAAAATTTATTTCGGAATTTGTAAAATTTTTTCGTCCAAAATAATTTTCACCTCGAATTTTTTAGTCATATTCAATGGGAACGCCGGCTAAAAGCGCATCAATTTCTTCCTGCGTAATCATATCGCCTTCATGACGTTTAATATGGACAGCCTTGGGAACAGAAATTGTTTGTCTGCCCTCATTTCCCAAAATTTCCGCCGTTGTATCTTTCATTTGAGTTATATCTTTTGAATTTTTCCATTCCTGAACAGTTTTTTCAATTTCGCCTGTCAAATCTTGATTGTGATAACCGCGAGCCTGAACAATTTTTCCTTCGTGTACTTCAATGCAAGCACATAAACGATTATTTTTTGAAACGACGAAAATTATCGAGCGCAAATCCAAAACTCTGTCTTTGTAACTTGCCACGCAATTTGCTAATTCCAGTCCGACATGAGTCAAAATTTTTGTTTCTTTCACGACGTCAAAATTGTAGCCGTTAATATTTCCCTCGCAATTTAAAACTTTTTCGTCGTAAAAAATTTTTACGTTGTCGCGCTCCTGCAAATAATTCGAAACTTCGGCACTGATTGCGTCATGAACGTACCAAGTCAAACCGTTTTTAAAAATTTTTGTTTTGAGTTCGTAAGAAATATTTTTTTCGTACTCAAAAAACATTTTAATAGTATCAAGTTGGTTTTGATTTAAATGTTCTGTCGTGGAGAATTTGTAAAGCCAATTCATCATAAATTTTTCGCCTCTGGCTTTCAGCAAACATTTACAAAAGTGGTTAAATGCCGACCAAGTATTTATCCGACTGATAACTTCTTTATTTCTTTTATGAAATCTAAATTTATCGAGATGCATGTCGGCTATGCATTTATCGAGCAGAAAAAATTTTTGCATAAAATTTACATCTTTAACGCCGAATTGATTAAAAATCATGTACCAAATTATTGCATAGGGATTTTTTGCATAAGCCTTACGCAAACTTTTCGGCGGATTTATTTCAAGCATTCGGCAAATAATTTTGTAATTGTCCTTACATTCATAAGGAAAAACCTTATCGAAGTCGCCAAAGTCAAAGAAAAAATATTCCAACAAAGTAATATTTAAGTCAAAAGGTCGCCTGATGTAAGTACGGATTTTTTCCAAACCCGCAAAATTTGCAGTAACGGTCGGTTTCAATCCGTAGTAGGTTTTTGTACTTTCGCGCAAAATTTCAATCGCCGCATCTTCAACAATTTGTGGGATTTTAACTCCTTGATAAGGTTCCGCCCAGTTGAGTAAATATTTTTTTTCGGTGACAGAAATTGAAATGAAAAAATTATCCCAATGTTTTACAATATTGAAACTTCTGCCCCGGAGCCTTGCAACGTCTGCGGCAATATTTACAAAATTTTTATCATCACTTTGAAAAATTCTCCAACGAAACGGAATTGCACTGCTACAATAGTTGCCAAAACCAATCAGACTGTTAAATTTGCAAAAAGTATCTGTAATTATTTCATTGCCGTCAATTAAAATTATTTCTTCAAGTTGTTTGTGAATCGGACAATACAAAAGATTTTTATCGATTAACTTGTCGGAATCTTGAAATTTACAGCCTGCGTCTGAAATAATTTCAGAATCTCCTGCGTCTACCGAATCAAAAATATTTTCAATACTATGATGCTTGGGGCAATACACATAGTTATCATAATTAAAGTAACGCACAACCAAGACGTGAGGAAAATTTTCAATATCTTCGTTGATAAATTTTTCGTCGGTACATTCAACCCAGTCGCCTGAATTTAAATCAAATTGAAAAGCGCGATTGATCATTTTAAACGACCTCTTCCAAAGTTTTCATGAAAGTTTTTCCAAAAATCTCTTCTTCGGCATCGTCTCCAAATTTTTCTCGCATTTGTTCGTTATAATAATCTTCTGCCAATTTTGCAAAATGGAAATCCACAGAAAGTAAATTCTGTTGCTTCCGGAACCAATTTTTTTACAATGTCCATAATTTCAATTTCATTTTCACTGCGGGCAAGTTTGTCGATTAAAATTTTATTTTCGACCGTTATGGTAAAGTCCAAAATAATTCACTCCTCTAAAAAAATTTTTTTCTGTAATTCTGAACAACTGATAAAAATCCTTGAAAAATTATAAAAAAATAAGTCCCTCAAAATTTCGAGCGACTAAAAATTTTCAACAAAAAACTATCTGATTTCATTCAAGCGTTTAACTAAAACTTCGGCGGATTCGTCTCCTTTTATCGGTGTCATGACAGGATGATCCCCAATCATTACAGTTTCGTCTTTTACGCAAGCGTCAGAATACATTTGACTGTGATGGTACAGTTTTGCCAAATTTCCAAAAATAAAATAGGAACGTTCCAAAGAAGACATGGAATCACTTGGCGCAACAGTTGTAAAATATTTTCCGTTTATGAAAATTGCTCCATTTTTTATGGCGACATGCTTTCTGCTGTATTCGTGAAGTTTTTTTTCGTAATTATCGCGACGTTTTTCTGTGTCGGGGTGATCGGACGAATTAAAAAAATCAGATGTTTTTTGTTCTCCCTGCATTTCGTAAAGTCTTTGCATTACCGCCGCACAGGCTCCGACGTTATAGCCGGAATTTGTCATGTAGTCCCATGCAAAATGAAAGTCCCTGCACAAAGCGAAACTGCAACGAACTTTTGTGAAGGTACTCCGACTTAAAGAAGTCGGAGCTTCCTGCTTCATCGGCTGTTGCACGATAGCAAGTATCGCGTCTTACATAGTCTCCACAGGCGTG
>CAJOCT010000146.1:3211-6141 GCA_905236725.1 uncultured Selenomonadaceae bacterium
AAAAAAACATTTTCACTTGCCACATTAGCACAGATGAAAATGTTTTTGGTCTCTTTCAAAGGGACATTGCAAAAAATTTTTTAATCGCCAATCGGTTTGAAATCGTAATAATCCAAGACTTCATTTATCAAAAATAAATCGTAAATTTCATTTTCAAAAAAATATTTCATAATCAAATCAAATTTTTCTGCATCGGACAAAGCATAACCGCCAAGTTTCAATAATTCTTCCGCACCATACAAATTCAGCTCCATCCCGAAAGCAATCGCCAAAATTGTTTTTTTGCTCGGTTTGTAATCTTTTTCATTCCGAAGTTTTGAAAAAACTCTCCTGTCCAAATGCGCTTTTTTATAAACTTCAATCTCCGATAAATTTTTTTGTTGAATCAATTCAAAAAGATATTCAGAAAAACTTTTTTTATTTTCCTAAAATTTATGTTCAAGTTGCAAAATTATCTTTTTGTCTTCTTCATCGAAGGAAATTGAAAATTTTATTGGTACATAGTAATTTTTTTCAATGTAATAATCTATCGACGGAATAAAATTTTTGATATTGTCAGGAATTTTTTTACGCCCGCTCAAATTTTTTAATTTGTAATGGACAAGCGTGTCATTAAGCAAATAAACATCGTCAATTTTATTTTCGATAAAATACGCAACTATTAAATCTCGAATGTCATATGTATAAAGTTTTCTGCATCCTGCCAGATCAAACAATTTATTTACGTCTTTAAAATCTAACTGAAGTGCCAAACTTATTGCCCAAATTTCTTCCGAGTGAATCTCTGCATATCCGTCGTTGCGAAGGTCGGAAAAAAATTTCGACTTTCTCAAAAAATGTTAAAACCTTACCGCGTTCGCCGATTACATCCCAATCTTTCGCCTCGTAGTGACTGCTAATGTAATCTTGAATTTTTTTAATAAATTCTTCTTTAATCAAAAATTTTTCCTCAAAAATGACTCAAATCAAAAAAAAAACAGCCTGCCGACAAAATTTTATCTTATTTTTTTGAATTTGTCACTCTGTAAACACTTCCGTCGAGGTCTTTTTTTATAAAACCTTGCAAAATTATTTCTCAAAAACAGTAACTTCATAAGGACGCAAAATTTTTTCCACGCCTTCATAATTGCCGAGAAATTTTAATGCCTCGACTTCAGATTTTCCCTGCGACAGCAAAATTTTATAATAGTTCAAACTTTCGACGTCGCGATATTGCTCGATTGAATTAAATTTCGAGTTAGTCATGCCGAGTTCTTCACCTTGATAAATGTATGGAGTGCCACGCATTAAATGAATCGTCGCCGCCAACATTTTCGCCACTTGATTGTGAAATTTTTCGTCGTTGCCGAAACGTGAAATTGCACGAGGTTGATCGTGGTTGCACCAAAAAACCGCATTCCAAGCATTATTTTTTGCCATTCCGATTTGCCAAGTTTCAAAAATTTTTTTCAGTGCAGAAATATCAGCGTCCATTAAAGCCCACTTGTCGCCGTTTTATAATCAACTTTCAATTGATGAAAATTAAAAACCATTGACAATTCTTTTTCGGCGGGATTGGAATATTTTATGCAATTTTCCAAACTCGTTGAAGACATTTCGCCGATTTCGGAGTCTTTGACGAGTTCTTTCAAAAATTCGTGAACATGCCGCCCGTCAGTGTAAAATTTTCTTCCGTCACCTCTTTCGTCGTCAAGAAATTCTGCGGGCTTTGAAATTAAATTCACAACGTCGAATCTGAAACCCTTAACGCCTTTTTTCTTCCAAAAGCGCAAAATATTTTTCAATTCTTCGCGGACTTCGGGATTTTCCCAATTCAAATCAGCCTGCGAAACGTCAAAAAGATGCAAATACCATTTTTTCAAGTGCGGAACATATTCCCAAGCATTTCCGCCGAATTTTGAAAGCCAATTTGTTGGGGGCTTGTCAGGCGTTCCGTCTTTAAAAATGTAACAAGCCAAATATTTTTTTTCGCCTTTCAACGCCCGTTGAAACCATTCGTGAGAAGTCGAAGTGTGATTAAAAACCATGTCGAACATTAGCCCGATTCCGCGCTTGTTGCGATAACAACCTCATTGCCGACACCCGACAGCGCACTTACTTTGAAATTGAGAAACAGGTTTTAAGTGCAATGCTTATTCGTGACGGCGAAAAAATTCCTGCCGTACTCAATATTTTGTCGGCAGATGATTGTCATTAAAGAAAAATCCGATTTACGTCGCCTGATAAATGTTGCCACTAAAATTTATGAGTCAGCTCAAAATGACGATACTTCCGTTGCAGAAATTGCCAACAACGCTTAATTTTAAATTGGAAACTGAAGTTTCAAAAAAATATGTTTTGTGTAAAACCGGCTTTGATAATATAGACTGACATCAAATTTTCAGCACCGGTTTATGACGCAAAAAGTGAATTTGCACGTCAATCAATACGGCGAAGTGAACAGAATGCGCGTCAGTTTTGTTTTTCTCTCCTGCTCCTCCCATGAACGAGAGGGGCGTTTTTTTATTTTGTATACCGATATACAATAGTTAAGTATATTTACATAAAAAAATTGTTATGATAAAATTTTTATAGTAGCTACTGAAAATATAAAAATTTTGGAGGGATTAGATGATAAGTCACGGAGATACAGCTTGGGTACTAATCAGCGCGGCGTTAGTTTTTATAATGACGCCGGCACTCGCACTATTTTACGGCGGAATGGTGCGAAGCAAAAATGTTTTGACGACGATAATGCAGTCGTTGTTTATCCTCGGAATGGTTTCAGTGGAGTTTATTTTAATCGGCTATGCAATGGCTTTTGGAGATGATGTAAATGGTTTGATAGGAAGTTTATCAAAATTTTGCTTGGCAGGAGTCGGCTATAACATTTTGGAAGGAACGCAAATTCCCGAACTTGCATTTGTGGCCTTTCAGTGTATGTTCGCGGC
>CAJOCT010000146.1:6237-10806 GCA_905236725.1 uncultured Selenomonadaceae bacterium
GGATTTTTGGCTGAGCTCGGAGCATTGGATTTTGCAGGCGGACTCGTCATTCACATTTTAAGCGGCGTTTCAGGCTTAACAATTTGTATTTTGCTCGGCAAGCGTCGCGGTTATGGAAAATCGGCAATGGTTCCGCACAACATACCGATGACAGTTTTGGGCGCGGCATTGCTTTGGATCGGCTGGTTCGGATTTAACGCAGGTTCGGCACTCGGCGCGAATGAACTTGCGGCAAATGCTTTTTTAGTGACGCAAATTGCGGCGGCGGCAGGAGTTTTAGGCTGGGTTTTAATTGAATGGTTCAGAAGTAAAAAGCCGACAGTTTTGGGCGCAGTTTCGGGAGGAATTGCCGGACTTGTCGCGATAACTCCCGCGGCAGGTTACGTTACAATTTTGCCGTCGATTGCAACAGGTTTTATCGGCGGGGGAATTTGTTACTGCGCGGTTGCAATCTTGAAAGAAAAATTTGGTTACGATGATTCGCTCGACGCTTTCGGAGTTCACGGAGTCGGCGGAATGTGGGGCGCAGTTGCAACAGGTCTTTGGGCGACGACTGAAATCAATCCTGCCGGCGCAAATGGATTATTTTACGGCGAAACAGATTTATTTTTTGCGCAGATAATTTCAATTTTTGTAGCGATAATTTTTGCAGTCGTCGGCTCAACCGTGCTTTATAAAATTGTGAGTGCGTTGGTTGAGATTCGTGCTGACGAGAATGAAGAAATTTCCGGCTTGGACATTGTCGAACACGGCGAACGCGGTTACACGGAGAGTATTTTCACAGGCGCACCGAGTTTTTTCGGAGACACTGAAAGCACGATAAAATTTTTCCCGACGCTTGAAGGTTCTAAAAATTAGGCGGTGATTTAATTGGACAGAAAAATTACGAAAATTGAAATTGTTACTCGCCCTTCAAAACTTGAAGATTTAAAAAATGCGTTGAATGAAATCGGAGTTTTGGGAATGACGGTTTCTCAAGTTTTTGGATGCGGAACTCAGGGCGGTCACAAAGAAATTTATCGCGGTCGCGAATATGAAATTACTCTCGTGCCGAAAATTAAACTTGAAACTGTTGTCTGCGAAATTCCCGTTGAAAAAGTTATTGAAACTGCGGAAAAAGTTTTGCGGACGGGTAAATTCGGCGACGGAAAAATTTTTGTCTACGAACTTTCGGACGCGGTAAGAATCAGGACAGGACATCGGGGCGCGGAAGCAATTATGGATATTCCCGGAGAAAAATTTTAATTGATAAAAAATGTTGTAACAAAAAAACCTCCATTTAATTCAAGTGGAGGGATTTTTTTTTGCTGAAAAAAATGAGCCGCCTGAACGACTCAACGAATTTAAAAAACTTTTATTTCAAACCCTGATCCGGTTGATAAAATGAGAGCCGGTCGATTTGTGAAGGTACTCCGACTTAAAGAAGTCGGAGCTTCCTGCTTCATCGGCTGTTGCACGATAGCAAGTATCGCGTCTTACATAGTCTCCACAGGCGTGATTCTACTGTAATGATTTTAGCGTGTCAAGCGCAATTCATCCCGCCACTTGTAGAAGAGGGGGATTTCTTGCTAATCAAGGTTAAAACTCCTTCGGGGATAAATGCGATACCTGCGGAACTTTCAAGCGGATAAATTCTGTTGGACAAAACCGCCTCGCCGTCATTCAGAAAAACTTCAACGGAAGATTTATCAAGGAAAATTTGCATTTTTAAATTGTCGCTCGGCGAAAGTTTAACCTGACTGACTCCGCCCGCGCCTTGACCTGATTTGTCGCGATTGACTGAAAAAATTCCCGTCGCGTTATTGTAAGCCAAAACAGTTTCTTCGGTCGCACTGCAGCGCAATTTAATTTGAAATTTCGGACTGACTTTTGTGTCAACATTCAAAACCATTTCGCCGACTGCGCCGCTGACTCCGTCAAGTTGAGTTTGTCGAGTAAGATTTAAATTGCTGTAAGATTTCTCACTTTTACGAAGTTTTTCAAGTTCTTTGACGGGCGTTGAAATAATTTTTCCGTCCTTAAAATGAAGTTCACGGGGAACAGTCATCATGCAAGCCCAACCGTCGCCGGAAGTTTTTTCGACAATATCAATATCCCACGTATCCAACCAGCCGATCATAAGGCAACGTCCGTCGGGAGCCTGCATAACTTGCGGCGCGTAAAAATCAAAGCCGTAATCCAACAAATCAAAATCGCCGTGCGAATATTTTCCCGCGCTGTAATCCATTTTGCCGACGGTATAAACAACTTTGTGCGCTTCTTTGCCGTCCTCGTCGTGCAACATCGGCGAAAGGATTAAAACTTCTTTCCCGTCAACTTCCGCAAAGTTGGGACATTCCCACATGAAACCTTCGTCAACGCTTTTACTTTTCGCCGAAATTCCTCTGTAATTCCAATTTTCCAAATCGTTCGACTCGAAAAACATAATTTCGCCCAAACTCGGATTGTCAGTTGTTTTCGTGCCGACTACCAAATAATATTTTCCGTCATTCTGAAGTCAACCGGTGAAAAGTCGTTGCCTTTTGGAATTTTGATAATCGGATTTTTCTTTGACTTCTCAAAATTTATTCCGTCATTGCTGACTGCAAGAGCCTGCGTTTCGGTTCTCTTACCGTCCTTAGTTTCGTGGTGCGCGGTATAAATCAAGTAAAGTTTGCCGTCTTTGACAATGCCGCTGCCGCTGAAACAACCGCCGGTGTAATCGACATCACATTTCTGATCGGGAGCGAGGGCGACGGGCAAATGTTCCCAGTGCGCCAAATCCTCACTCTTGACGTGTCCCCAGTGCATCGGTCCCCACTGCGTATCGTACGGATAATGCTGATAGAAAAAATGATATTCGCCGTTGAAATAACTAAAGCCGTTCGGATCGTTCACCCAGCCGTAAGGCGCGGCAATATGATAAACAGGATACCAACGCTGATTTACTTCCGCTTTGTGCGCCTGAATGTATTCGTTTGCCTTTTCGACAGTAAATCTCGGCGTTTGAGCCGCCGCAATGCAAACATTTTGATGAGCAGGTGAAAAATTAAAATTTCCGCCGCCGAAAATCATCAATGCCACAGTCAAGCCGACAAGTTTTTTCTTACACTTCATTTTTTACATCCTCCCTAAAAATTTTTTCTCATTGTAAGACAGTAGGATATTATGAACTAACTATAAAATGTAATGTTTTTTTTTCAGCCGACAATGACAAACGTCATAAAGAATAATTCTAAAAAAATTCTTTGTTGAAAAGAATAAATCTTCCTTTAAGTCAGACCGGTAGACTTCGAGAAATCGATTTTAAGACGTTCATTTTGTCCGACAAGAAAAAGTACCAGTGAACCATAAAAATGCGTTGTAGACGATTCTGGAGCGTTTAAACGCCTTTTACAATTCATGGTCATCCTAAACATTTTCGATTCTATAGCGATAGAATGATAGAAAACCATCTCAAAAAATTTTCACCTGAAATTCTGAACTGAACGACGTTACATCTTGTCAACGATATGACTGTCGATATTTTTAGTCCGAAGTTGCTTAATCGTTACAAGTTAAGCAGATGTGGAAAAAGTTAAATTGTGGTTTTCTTTTTTTACTATTCCTTTTCATTTTAAGTGTTGGATAATTTACTTGAATTTGATCTTTGATGTCATGCTTTCATCTTCAATAGGAAAAAGATTTTTTAATAAAAATTTTTTTATTTAAAAGAAGTTTTTTTTCATGAAGCATTCCTCATGATTTTTTTGAGTAGAAAATTTTTTGAAAATAAATTCTACTGAAGTCAAGCCTTGCTTTGCCATGCTTTAGGTATCTGCTTTGGTAATGCTTTACCCCCCGACAAATGGCGTAGTGACGCCAAAAATCGCCTCGAAGTGCTAGAAATTGTAAGTTAAGTGCTAGAAATTGTAAGGAATTTACCCCCGAAGTGCTAGAAATTGTAAGGTTAAGTGCTAGAAATTGTAAGGAATTGCGCTAGTTGACAGATATTGTTATTAGTGTTATAATGTGGTAAAAATTAAGGTTATTTTTACAGAATTACAATGAAAGGAGTAAAAAATGGAGTGTACTGACATTGTCGTTTACCAAGCAAATCCGCTGGTTGAGGGCGTAAAATACAACAATCTTGAAGAAAATCGCTTGTTTCTCGCATGCCTGCAAAGGATTGTTCCGCGTTTGCCCAACAGCAAATATTTTGACGAGGAGTTCAAGGAAATCGTCATTCCCGCCGAAGAACTCATAGAGCTTTTCGGCAATGATGTTTACTACGACAGGCTTAAGGAGATAGCCGAAAAGATGCTCAGCAAGTGCATCTTCATTGAAGATAAAAAGTCCAAGCGCTTTGAAGGCTACACGGTCTTCAGTCACATAAAGTTCAACCCCAAACAAGGTGGCTTGAGGTTTAAATTCAACGAAGATATGATCCCTTGGCTGTTGGAACTTTATAAGATCGGCTATACGCGAGAGAATCTTCATGAGATGTTTCAACTGTCTTCAAATTACGCGTTGAGACTTTTGGAATTGCTCTTGCAGTATCGCGGCTGTGCCAAAGACAACATTGTTCACAGAACATTTTCGATAGAGTGG
>CAJOCT010000147.1 GCA_905236725.1 uncultured Selenomonadaceae bacterium
TTTTTCACATTCCTCGATAGCACCGCCGTTTTCCAAAATATAGGTGTACGACTCTTGAGAAAGGTTAAAAAATTTTTTGCAAAATTTGTCGTTGGGAACAGTCAATTTGGTTGTCGGAATGATATTCACCGAAACGACGGCAGTTGATGTATCACTTTTTTCATCCTGTGCAGGTTCAGTAAGTGGCGCAGTTACGCCATTTTTGCATTCGATGTCCCCATTTTTGACGCGGTTTTGCACCGTTTGCAGGGGGATAGTGCCGATTTTTGACAAATTTTCCTGATTTTCGTCCACAAGTTCGTTTTCGACAAATGGCGCAGTTACGCCAATTTTTCGTTCGGTGATGCAATTTTTTGCACAGCTTTGCACCGTTTTTGCACCGTTTTTGTAATTTTGCACCATTTTTTGGGTATCCCCCGCTGAATTTTTAGCGATATCATTTGCACCGTTTTTAATTTTCAACAGCTGCGATTCGCTATAAAAAATGTGTTTCGTGTCGTCCACTTTATCGGGAACAATTCTGCCATCTTTTTTCATGTACTTGATGGTGCGTTTGCTGATGCCAAGAAATTTGGCAGCTTCACTGGGTTTGTAAAATTTTTCCATGAAAATAGCCCTCCTTTGTTAAAGTTCTTGACTTTCAACGCAGAAAGGGCTATAATCTTCATAGTTGAATATTACCCGCGCCGTTCTGCGTCGAAAGTTCTTCAAGACAGTGAACATTTTACCAGAACGGTTTTAATTTTGCAATAGTGATTTGCAAAATTTTGAATTATTTGACAGATATATCATTGGAAAGTAGTGGCGTGAGGAACGTCATTTTTTTTTGCTAAAAGTCAGGATAAAATTTTTGCTGAAAATAGCGGAGGTAGTGAGAAAAGGTGGTATGAGAAACGCCCAAATTTTTTGCCATTTCCTCGTGTGTCGAGTGTTGGTCGAGAATTTTTGCTTGAATAATTTTGACGCCGATATGTGCCGAATCCGAATTTAAAAACTGCTTGATGACAAAAAGGAGATTTTGATAAAAATGCAGTTTAATTTTAAGCGAAATTAAAAATTTTTGGTCGAAGTTTTTATAAGTTTCGTAAAAAACAATGGAACGTTCAAGCACAAGAATCAAAGCCTCGATTTTGTTGCGAGAAAAAATATCCGATAAAGGCAGTTTGTATTCCAACAGGGACGCGATGTCCGTCAAAATTTTGTCGCGCCAACGCTGTAAGCCGTTGGGATGTACATGAAGTTTCATGCTGATTTTAGTAAAAGAAAAATTGCGACAATATCTGTCCTGCAAAAAAATTAACTCGTCAGAATGGGAATCCGCGAGAACAGCGGCGACGATTATGTCGTTATTTTCTTCGCAGAGCAAACGCAATTTTAATTTGCGAATATTATCGGAGTCGTTGGAAAAATTCAAATTGCGAATGAAGTTCAATTCTGCGGGCAGCCAATATTGGCTATGGAAAAAGTGAATGAGAGCATCATTGGCGAGAGAGAATTTTAACTTTGATAAAGTCGACGACATAAAAAATTCCTCAGCTTTCAACGATTAAAATATCTTCGATTTCGCGAGTAACGGAACGGAGATAATTCAAAAAATCAATAAGTTGAGAGCGTTCGTCCGCCGAAGAACGATAAATCTCAATTTCTTTAACGAGTTGGTGCATGTAAAAATCGGACATAGATTTGAAATCGTGAATTATATTGGACATGGGAGAAATTTCACCGTAACGAAGGATATGTTCCAAAATGTGACAACGATTTTTTTCATTTCTCAAGCGAGTAATTTCATTTTGCAGTTGAGCGACGGTATTTTGAAGGTTAGCAGAACAAGAACTTTTCACTACGACACGTCCTTTTAAAAACACTTGAAATATATTGAGATAATTGATCAGTCGGCGAATACTGTATCACTTTTCAGAAAAGTTTGCAAAACTGTTTTCACAAATAAAGTAAAACTGCGCCAATTTAAGGCATAAAAAAACAGGTATAAAACCCTGCGAAATTAAAAATATTATCTGGAGGCGGCGCGACGAGAGCAAGCCTCAATCAAATTATAAACATCTTCCTTACTGGAAACGGAAGGAGAAAATTTCAAGATAGTGTTAGAAATAGAATCTTTAGGAAAACCTTCGTTCAGGAGGATATTTATGGCGAATTTGTCAAGAGAGTCGGACCAGTTATTATTTACATCATCGATATGTTTTTTTGCAAAGGAGAAAAAATATTTTTCGCAAAGCGAGTCAGGCTTGCCGTGAAGAATGACGCTAAAACGGTGATCTTTTTCAAGTTCAAGATTTGCCTTATCGTTTTCGGAAGAATTGGCATCATCATTGAGTAAACGAGAAAGTTCAGCAGAACGCAAAGAAAGTTTGTCAAATTCATCTTGTTGAGGAAAGGGAGCGTCGAGTTCGACAATTCCAGCGTTGATTTTATCATGAAGAAAATCAATTTCAGCTTGCTTATCGACGGCGGTTTTGCTCCGGGAATTAGCCATTTCAATAATGCGATTGATGTTGTCGCCGGGCAAAGAAGTAGAATTTTTGCGAGAAGAATAACAACCGTCAAGAATAAGTTCCTCGTGCAAAAAGTCACGTTGAAAAGCAGTGGAAATATGAAGACCTTTGTATTCGCCAGACAAGCCGCGCAAGGGATAAAGGGAACTGGAGTTATGTTTGATAAGGTTAGCAAGGAAGGCAGTAGCCTCTTTTTTGTCAGAGAAAGTTTTTCCGTTAAAAATAATGGAAAATTTTTCCTGCCCGTTATCATCGAGAACAGTGTTGCTTTGAACAGTATCAATATCGCGGTTGATGTCATCAAGAATTTTTTTAGCGTCTTGAATTTTACGAGGATAGGTGTAATGAACTTTATGCTCAAGTTGTTCGTGAGCCTTGAGAAATTCGGACTTGGCAAGTTTAAGACGTTCAAGTTTTACATCAATATCCATTTTTTCTTTGATGAGAGGATTGCCGGTAGCGATAGCTTTAATTTCGGCGTAGGAAAGAGTAGCTTCGTCAACGTCATCAGCAGAACGAACGGGAGTTTTGGAAGTCATA
>CAJOCT010000148.1 GCA_905236725.1 uncultured Selenomonadaceae bacterium
TGCCGTCGCTCATTCTTTCGTCCCCTGCGACCGGGTCAGTCTTGGCAAAGGGCTTCGAATAGTTTCCACAATCCGCTGACACGTACGGACTTCTTGCCCGAAGGCTATCCAAGCTAGTATGCCGACCTAACAACCAAGCCAGCGTCGATAGTTTACAATAAAAAAAATTTTTTTTCAAGTTTTTTTTTTTATTGAGCGCAATCGGCACTTGGGTCAGACAACAAACCAACGTCGATTCCCTCAAAGATTTCCAAATCAATTTTATTATTTCTTCTCAAAAAAATAAATCTCAACCCGATAAAATTTCGCAAAATGAAAAGAGAAATGAGGACATTGAGTCCATTTTTTAATCCCTATTTTTCAACAGACCACTGCACCATAAGTGCTGATTTTTTCGCTATGAATTTTTATGAAGTGTTATGAAAAATCATTTCAAACTCGCATTACAGCTGAAAATTTTAGTATGAAGAGGAGTTTTGAAAATATGGGACGCATTTAATCTCAAAATTCGGGTATTCCCTTATCCGAATTTATTCGCAAAAAATTATTTTCATCGGTTGAATCTGCACAAAAAAATAATTCTTGCCATAACGAAAATTTTCCGCAATTAACTGCCGAAATTCTCGAACTGCGAAAAGAATTACGAATCATTACTGGAGCTTTGGTTAAAATTATGGCGGCTAACTGCTTGTCTATCGACGACATGAAAAACGCCGGTAAAGAATTTTTTCAAGGAGAGCGATTAAAGTGATTTGCACCGTCACCCCTATTTCAAATTCCAAGCAAGTCGAAAATTATTATACTCGTGATGATTATTACAGTCGGGACGCTAAACCCAACGATTTTTGGCAAGGTAAACTTGCTGATAAATTTGATTTAAATCAAAAATCCGTTCAAAAAAATCATTTTGCCGCCCTCATTCAACTTGCCGACGAGCGAGCAAAAGACGAGAATAAAAAGCCGACTTTGGGCGTTGACATTACTTTTTCTTGTCCCAAATCTGTTTCAATCTTGCAAGCCGTTTCGCCCGAATACAGGAAAATTGTAAATCGCTGTCTTGCCGAAACTACTGACGAATTGATTGCTCTTATCGAACAAAAATTTATTCGCACTCGTCGCGGTCACGAAGGCAAGATTCTCGAATATACTCAAAATATTTTAGCCGCCTCCGTCAATCACGAAGTCAACCGCAACGACGAACTTGACCGACACACTCACATTTTTATTCCCAATTTGACGCAGACTAAAGACGGTAAACTTCTTACAATTGACATCAAATTTCTTATGCAACAGCAAAAACTTTTCGGCGCGATTGCCCGTTCTAAACTTGCCTCAAAACTTCAACGCGAAGGCATCAAACTCGAATTTGACAATCCAAACAAGGGAGTTTATCGCGTCAAAGGCATCTCACGTGAACTTGAAGAACATTTTTCCCAACGCACTGCTGACATCATTCGCTCTCAAAAATTTCTCGGCAATAACAATGCGGCTACTGCTCAACTTGCCACTATGCTCACTCGCAAAGCAAAAAATCATAAAGTTGACTTGGACAAAGTTTTTGCCGACACTTTCGATTTCCTCAAAAAATCTGATGTTGAAATTCATCGGCAAAATAAAATTTTCCCCGCCGATACGAAAATCAAAAAACAAATTTTCAGCGACGTTTTAGCCGAACTCGAACTCAAAAATTTTTCATTCTCTCGTTCCGACATTATTCAAAAAGTTTTGAACGCAGGTCTGAATGCTCAAATTCAGCTTAACGACGTTCAAAAATTTATCAATCAATCCAAGCGTATCAGACGCACGACTGACAAAAACGGCAACAAAGTTTTTATTTCCGTCGCCAACGAGAAATGCGAACAAGATTTACTCAAACTTCTGCAACTCGGCAATGGCAACGGCAAATTTATTGACAGCAAAACTGCCGACCGACTTCTTGAAAAAATTGTCGCTGAAAAAAATTACACGCCGAATCAGGAACAAGTCACCGCTGTTTTGACTTCCCTCACTTCTAAAAATTCTTACGTCGCTACTCAAGGTCTTGCCAGAGTCGATAAAAAAATAGCGTGAATTTTTTCTTCACGCTCAAAATAAAATATTCTTAAATGCCGATGATAATTTTTATATACAGTTTGGTGAAGAAGATGAGGATATAGGAATTAAAAAAAAATCTATGGATAAAATTTTTAATTTATTAGGATTACCAATAAACCAACGATTAAATTTGATGCAATTTTATGAAGTAGATGAAGATATTGTCTATGAGGAAGAGGAAGAAGAAGATGAAGAAGAAAATGAAAAATATAAAAGTGGCAAAAAAAATAATAATAAAACAAAAAATTATAATAGTAATAGTGACGGAAAAACTGAGACAAAAATATTTAGAAGTATTGATACTACATCTACATTAAAATCCTCTATAAATAAATCATTAAAAACATATTTTACTCCTAATAAATTAAGAAAGCAAAATAAAATAAAAATTATAAATACTGGTACTATGCCATATACTTCAGATAAACTAGAAAGAAGTTCAATGGATAAATTATTAAATTTAATCAATAATTTTCCTGCAGTTTTAAAAAAAATAAAAAAAAATAAAAAAGGTAAAAAAAAAGATGCAAAAAAATTACTAGTTGAAGGAAATGTTCAAAAATATCATGGAAAAAATATTGATTCAACAATATTAACTTTAAAAACCTTAGAAGAAAGAGTAATATATATGGATAAACCAATTTATAAATATCGTTTAAGGGAAAGACCTATTAAAAGAGAAGAGCCTCATCAAAAAAAAACTGTTGCTCTTAGAGTAAGAAGTAGATCAATCCAAGTAGCTCCTAATGTTTGTGTATATCCTTTTATTTTAAGAAAAAGACCAGAATATGAAGATAAAACTATGTATCTAGTTGGTTCTTTACCTCAATTAGGAAACTTTAATCCAAAATTGGCAATTCCAATGAATGAAGAAAATAGAAATAATCAAATATTTTATACAAAATATATAAATATAAAGAGAGAAGAATTCCCATTTGAATATAAATATTTCTACATAAGAGATGGTGAGATAATTTGGGTTGGAATGCCTTTTAAAAATTATAAAACTCATCCACAATTTTTCAAATTATTCCATACAATGAAAAAAAGTATTATATCTGTTTTAGATTTAAATATTAGATATTTAAATGATGTAGATTTATTAAATATATGGGATTATAGAAAAGAAGGCTTTATACAATGTTTATTAAATTCTTATGCTGATGTTTTCTTCTTCCAAGAAATAACTCATGAGCAATATGATTATATAGATGAAAATCTTAATTCTGTATATGAATTTGTAGGAATATATAGAGATTCTACTGATAGATCAGAAAAATGTTCAATAAGTTACAATATATTTAAGTATACATTAACAGATTGGGGACAATTTTGGCTTAGTTCTACTCCTAATGTTCCAGGT
>CAJOCT010000149.1 GCA_905236725.1 uncultured Selenomonadaceae bacterium
TGGCAAAAGAAATTTCTATGTTGAGAAAAAAACTTGCGTTGGCAGAAAAACAGCTTAAATCAAAAGGTTTGGCGATGTAAAATTTTAGAAAAAAATTTTAAAAAATTGGTTGATGAAAAGTCAGCCAATTTTTTTTATGCAACTTTTCCAGAATTTGAGATAAAAAATTTGAATTATAATGAGAAAAATTTAAGTGGAGTGAGATGAATGAAAAAAATAATATTAGCGATGATAATTTGTTTTGGAATTTTTATAAGTGGAGCAAAAAGTTCGGAAGCGTCGGAACTTTATGACGTAATTTATCAAAATATTTTATATTGCAACGGCGACGCGACAGAAAGTCAACGAATAACGGAGGCGATATTTTATGCGTCGGCAAAATGTGAAGTAGATCCGATTTTAATAACGTCGGTAATGGAAGCGGAAAGCAATTTTCATTTTGATTCGTACAGCAAGGCAGGAGCGATAGGTTTAATGCAGATAATGCCGGAAACGGCGCAAGAGGTCGGAATAAATCCATACGATTTTTTTGAAAATATTTTGGGTGGAGTGATTTATCTCGGCGAGCAAATAAAAAAATTTTCAAGCTGGGGAGAATATGGAATAACTTATGCGGTGGCGGCTTATAACGCAGGACCGGGCGCAGTCGAAAAATTTGGTGGAGTTCCAAATTATACCGAAACGCAAAATTATGTGGTGACTGTTGCGAAAAACTACAACAAAATTTTAAAAATGTTGAGTTAGCGGAGGGATTTGTATGAAACTGAAAGGGAAAATTTTAGCGACGGGATTATTTTTAGGAATAAGTGCTGGATTTTTAGCAATGATACCGACAAGTCATCACACGTCGGCGGCAATCGCAGTTATTGACCAAAGAAATATCGAAGAGGCAATAAAAACGGCGATTCAAACGGCAAAAATTTTGACGGAAGAGCAAAAACAGTTGGCGTTGCAAATTTTAAATATGAAAAAATTGGATATTTCAATGCTGGAGACGCTGATGAAGAGAAACGAGGAAAAAGAAAAAATTCCGCTGTCGGGCGACGTAATTTATCCTGACAGTTTATTGAAAAAAAATGAATCGCTGGAAAAAATTTGGAATGAGAGAATCGGAAATATTGAGGACGTAATCAACGGAAATATTACGATTTATGACGCGGTAATGCAGGAGCAAAAACGCCAAAAAGCAATTCATCAGTCTGCAAAGGAAACTGCCGAAGTTGCCAAAGAAACTTTAAAACTTGACGAACAAAATCTTGAAGACGCGAAAAAAGCATTGGAAGCGTCAAATAAAGCGGAGGGACAACAACAGGCAATGCAAGCCGGAAATTATATTTTGTATGATATATTAACAAGTGTGGCGAGCGGAAACAGGTCAAAAGCCCACGCGGAAGCGGCGATGGCGGCGTATTTTGACGCAAAAATACAGGAAGAGGCAGTGAGCGAAAGAATTTTGCACAACTCCACAGAAATTTCCAAAAAATGGGTAGAGAATATGAAATGAGTAAAAAAATTTTAATTTTGACGCTGATGTTAATATCGGTGAGTGCAGTCGGATACGCGGACAATAATTCGGCAATAAATTCAATCACAGGAAGTTTAAACGAGGGATTCGGAGAAAATTTTACGACGCAACTTGCAAATTTAAGTCGGAGCGTTTTAAATGCGGCGCAAATAATCGCGGTGATAATGACAGCAATAGCAGGTTGTATGGTGTGTTTCGGAGTGGAGGACGGGAAAAAAACATTTTGGAATTGGATATTAGGGATAGGACTGGCGATAAATTTCGGCGATTTAATTTTAAATTTATGGAGCGTGGAAAATACAAGTGCGCCGACAAAAATTGAAGATTATAAATTATTGCTGAAAAGTTCGGATGACCCGTCAATAGATATTTTGTCGCCGTTTATGCGGTATTACATCGGAGTGATAATGAGCGGAGCGGCGGCGATTGCACCATACGCGGTAAATCTGACGTTAATTTTAGCGATAATGGACGGCGGCTTAAAATCTGCATTGAATTTGATAGAAGGCGACAAAGTCCATTATCTGGTGGCAATGGTGCTGAAAGTCGGATTTTACATATTTTTAATACAAAGTTGGGTAGGAACAACTTCAAATTTTCAACTGATGCCGGCGTTGAGTTCAGGATTTGAAACAATGGGCTACACGGCAGGCGGTGCGCCGGAAATGATAAAAGAATTTGACAGAAATAATCCCGATTCAAACGTAGACGTGCAATCAAATCAAATAGTAACAAATGCGCTGAATTTTTTCAATATCTTTTGGGAACACGCGCAACAACAAAATCTGCTGACAATTTTAATCGGGTTGGTGTGTGTAATAGCGGCGGTCGTTATTTTATTTTTAACTGCGCTGGAAATGTTCATGGTACGGATAGAATTTTGGACAATGGCACTTTTAACAATCCCGCTTTTGTCCTTCGGTGTGATAGAGCAATTAAAATTTTTGTCAGAAAAAGCAATAAATGCGATGTTTAACTTGGCGATAAAAATTTTTGTAATCGCGTTTATATCAACGATGTCGGTAAAAATATTGACGGACTTGGTGGAAAATGCGAAGGAAGTAGCAACGTCAAGCGACTTTATCGGAAATGTGAGTTATTTTTTGCAAGTATTGCTGTATGCACTGATATTATATTTAATCACGAAAAAAATTCCTGAATTGGTGTCGGGACTTTTGTCGGGCAATCCTTCATTAAGTGGCGGAAATTTTAAAGAAATGGCAATGAGTGCAGTACAAGGCGCGGTAAATTCAGTATCGAAAGGCGGCAGAGTAGCAGGAGAAGTAGTCGGCGGAATGAGTGCTTTTTCAAAATCGGCGGGAGCAATGGCAGAATGGGGAGGCAAAGGAAATTTTGGAGCAAATGCGCTGAGTTTGGCAAACGCGGCTGGTGGAAAAGCAATGTCGATGATGAAACAAGCGGTGGTAGCGGGAGGAAATGCGCTGAAA
>CAJOCT010000150.1 GCA_905236725.1 uncultured Selenomonadaceae bacterium
CGTAAATTGTTACGTTGTCGGCATCGTTGTAAATCGTATCATTACCTGCAGCAGCAGTGATTTTTACGCCTTCTGCATAATTGGTGATACTGTCAGCTTTTTTACTTCCGACAAGAGTTACATTTTTTGCATAATTTTTGATATTACTTCCCGTCCATTTCTTCCAGTCGTTATAAGTCTTCACTTTTCCGGAAGAACTTTTGAGCGTTATCTTGTTATGCTTATCTTTGAGCGCATCTTTCAGGCGAATAGAATTTTTTCCCACCTTGACAATAAAATCATTTCCGCTTTTGGTTGTCGAATAACTTCCCTTTGTAATTTGCAGGGTATCATCGGAATTGAAACCAAAAATTGTGTCGTTACCGTCTCCCGACGCGTACAGGATCACATTATTTTTCGGAGAAGGATAATTAAGACTTTCGCCATATTCTCCAAGAGAAATTGAATCATTACCTCCCCAAGCCCTGATTGTCACATTATCTCCGTAGTTGGTAATGTAATCATTATCGGTAGAGCCGGTCAAATAAACATTAGGCACTGAATTTGAAATAGGAGTATATCCTCCATCAACAGAAGCAGCCATAAAAATCAGTCCCTTCAAAAAATCTATGATTTAAAATTATATTTCCGTAAAATTCAACGCATAAAAAAAAATCCCTTCGACAAAAAGTCGTAGGGAGAATTTTTTTATTCCGATGTGAGAAACTGTATTATTCTTAGAAGGTGTATTCGTAATAAAATTTTGCTTGTAATTATGTCGCTTTCGAGATTTCCAAAAATATTGCAACTATGCGAAATTTACTTTCTATGAATACATCTTCTTAAATTTTTATGTCCGATGTCGAGAATTTTTTTATCGGTTACACTCTCCAAATTTTTTCTACTCCTTTACGAACTGTCGCACAGCAACCGACCGTGCGATATTTAACTTGAATCGTGGGCACTGCGGCGACTCCTGCTAAGGGATTGCGAATCCCGATTGCTCCTTGAATCACCGAGTTAAAGCAGAGATTATTTGCCAAAATTTTTCCGATTGCTTTTTCTTTCCCGAAATTGCTCATCGCGCTGTATTCGGTCGAATTTACCAACTCTCTCAACTGTTTCACTCCGCCAATCATACTGTCTTTGAGAATGTCGAGACCTGCGACAATCGCATCTGCAAATCCGGCTCCTCCCGATACAACATCGAGTTCCTCATCTGTCAAAATTTCCTCTTTCAAAATCATTGTGTTCATCATTTTAATTACCCTCTTTCTTTTAATTTTTTATTTTCATTTTTACATACGTTCAATTTTAATTTTCGTTACAAATTTTTTTACGCGGCAGGTTTCCACTTTTTAATCATATCGATAACTTCCTTTTGCGTGTAAGTTATTCCGGCTTGCTTGCCGTCTGCGCCGTGATATTTTGCGGGGTCATTGAGGAAGTCGAAGGTACCGGAGGCGTTGAACTCTGCCGAAACGTTGAGATTACTTCTGAGCCAAGCAACTGCATCGGATTCAGGAAGTCTGGTAATTTTTTTGCCGGGATTAAGTTCTTTCATTTTGTTGACAATCGCGTTTGTCACAAGGATATAATCTTTGTAAGTTCCGCCGCTGACTTTGTCGAGTTGAACCTCGCTCAAGATTTCGTTTGCAAAAATTTTTTCATTCATCATTTTGATTACCCTCTTTCTTTTTTTCTTTTCACTTTCATATACGTTGGATTTCAGTTTTCATTACAGATTTTTTTTTAAATTTTCGATTATTTGAGTTTCATGTAATCGCAACCGCCGTATTGCTCATTCAATTTTTTAACCATATTCGAAGCGTTTGATGTCGGCAATCCGCGACGAATACTTACGTCAAGAGGAGAAACGCTACCGTCAGGATTTTTTCTCATCGGGATAATTTTTTCAAACAAAATCTTACGCGCGTCCCCAATCGAAAGCGGAGTTTCCGAAACTACATAATCGAGTTTGTTTCCATTGTTAGTTTCACGATAATAAACATAACCTTTGCCGCCAACCACGTTGTCGAGTTCTGCCTCGCTCATCATTTCGTTTGCAAAAATTTTTTCATTCATCATTTTGAGTACCCTCTTTCATTTTTTATTTTCATTTTTATGTACGTTCGATTTCAGTTTTCATTACAAATTTTTTTTAAAATTTTTTTCGCAGTCAAACTTTAACTTTGTCTCTCGGAATCGGAATAAACGTCGCAATATTTTCAGCAAAAATATTTCCGCCGGAAACATATCCGAGTTCCTCATCTGTCAAAATTTCCTCTTTCAAAATCATTGCGTTCATCATTTTAATTACCCTCTTTCATTTTTTTATTTTCACTTTTATTTACGTTCAATTTTAATTTTCATTACAAGATTTTTTGCAGTTTAATTTCAAATGTGATTGTTAATTTCGGAAATAACTTTACTGTGCGATAAATTTTGTCCGTTTCTCGAATATACATTTGACTTGCCCGCAGAATTTAACGGATTCCACCAGCCGCCGATGTCAATTTTTGCGTCAATTCCAAGTTTTTCTTTCAACCAACTTGCTACTTCATCGGGCTCTCTTTTTCGAGTTGGGTTTTCTGTCAATATAATGGCAGAACAAGGAATTTTCGGCAAAAGGTTTGCAAGTTCTTTATATTCGCCGTAAGTTCCGCCGTTTACCATATCAAGTTCATCAATGCTCATCATTTCGTTAATCATAATTGAATTTTTCATTGTCATCGGCTCCTTTCATTTATTACTCCGTCGACAAAAAATCCTAAAAATGTGGTAAAATAAGTATATGGAAAGAATGAATTTAAAAAAAGTCAGTTCGGAAATTCGTGCATATCTTCGGACGAGAATAATTTATCTCAAAGAAAGTGGATATGAAGTAAAAGAAATAGGTAAGCTTTTAAATGTAGCTGACGATTATGTCTATCAAGTTTTGAAAAAATATCGCAAAAACGGAAACAGCTTACCGGCAGAAAA
>CAJOCT010000151.1 GCA_905236725.1 uncultured Selenomonadaceae bacterium
GATAGTTTTTGATACGTTGAAAAAATCGTTCAATAATGTTTCGAGATTTATAAAGTTCTTTATCAAAATTGTGAATGACGACGGCATTGGACTTGTCGGGAATACAAACTTCAGCTTTTTCTTGAGAAATAAAATTTCGTATCTCTTCGGAGCAATAACCCTTGTCCGCCAAAATTTTCTTGCCTTCAAGAGTAACCTTGCTCAAAACTTTTATCGCCATTTCGCTGTCGTGAACATTTCCGCCGCTCAAAGAAATGCCGACAAGTTGAAAATGTTCATTTACGAGAGCGTGAATTTTGGTCGTTTTTCCTCCACGTGAAATTCCGATACTTTGATTTCCAAAAATTTTGCGTGCTCCGGCGGCGTGTTGATGAACTTTGCAAAATGTTGAATCAATTTCTACGAGGAAAAATTTTCTGACGATTTTGACCAAAGATTGCAAGATTTTTTCAAAAACTCCCAAGTCGCTCCACTTGCGAAAAATATGATATATGCTGTTCCAATTTCCAAATTCCTTTGGCATATACCGCCATTTTGCTCCCGAATCCAATATCCAAAAAATTGCGTTGAAAGCAGTTCGAGGATTGATACGCGGACGACCTGTAGATTTTGGTTTCGGCAAATGTGGTTCTATAATTTTCCATTGCTCATCGGTTATTTTGTGGTAAAATAATTTTGACATAAGCATTTCCTTTCGGTGTTACTCACTTTTATTTTACCAAAAGTTTGTGCTTATGTTTTTTATTTTCGGAGTTTACCAACACGCCCTAAAAAAATTAGACGCAGATTGCTTTTTCAAACTCATCAAATTTCAGCAAATTTGTAATATCAATTCTCAACGCAGTCGAAATATCCCACAGTTCCGACATGGATATTATTTTTCCGCTGTTGCCGTGTTCAATTCGGCTTAAAGTTCGTTTGCTCATTTTGATTTCGGAGGCAAGTTCTTCCTGCCGAATGTTCCGGAGTGTTCGGTAATAAACAACCTTCGCACCGATAACACGCAGTATCGTTTGATTTTTCTTTGTCATACAATCACCTCTGAAGGAAAATTGAACTGCCTGTAATTTCGTCAACTGTTTTTCTTCAAGTCATCTTTTTCGGATTCAGTTACTTCGTCAAGTTCATTTGGCAAGGTTCGCCACCACATTTGCTTTTCTACTTCATTGAACGACACCAACAGCGACATATCAATTTGTAAGCCGTCCGCTATATCAAACAGCGTCGGCACCGACAGCGTTTCGTTGTATTTGCCGCTTTCAATCCTGCTCAAAACTGATTGGCTGACATGCGCCATTTTTGCCAATTCTTCCTGTTTCAAGCCGCGCAGTGTTCTATAATAAGCAATTTTTGCTCCGATTTGACGCAGCAAAATTTTCTTCAGGACATCCATAAGCAACCCTCCACGTCCTGTTTTTCGCAGAAATATTATCTGATTTTGCGTTTTTGTTTGTCAAACATACACACGCCTAAATACGAATACAAAACAGAGTATTTTCAGATTGGTAAGTTTACAGGCAGTTTTTTCTCTTCAACAAGATAATATGCAGTTCAAATTTTTGATTTTTGCCGACCGTAAAAGCTCCGTTTAATGTCTGCGAAGCTGCCGGCAAACTTCAATCTGCCGACAAAAATTCATTGGTTGTAAACATCGACACAAAAAAAGACTTGGCATTTCGCCAAGCCTTAATTTTTTATTTCAACAGGTATAGTCGCTCAATTACATTTGCGTAAACCGCAATTCGTAAATGTTTGTGCAGTCGATATTAGGGATTGATTTTAAAGACGCTGTTTATTGCACAAACATTTACTCATTCCTTCTCAATCTTCACAAAAACATAGTAAGTTTTACGATTTCCTGTTGTATTATATGAGTTAAGCCAATACTCATATTTTTCCGTGTCAAAGTATTTTTTATTCACTTCGCCGCGATTAAAAGGTGTGCCGTTTCTGAACTTTTTACAGAAATCTTGCTCTTCATTTGTAGGATTTTTTTCATCGTGCGGTACTCCATGTTTCTGTAAGTAATCTTTGTCTTCGATCTCTTCCGGTGAAACCGCATTCTCAAGAATGTATTCTCGAAGTTCGCTAATCCCTGAGTTTTCAAATTCTGTTGGAATGGGCTTACAAACATCTATGCTTTTTTCAAGCCATTTCATTTGTTCGTTGAGCAGCATATCTCCAAACTCCAAGTCTGTTCTGAAATCTGTTGTTGCCCAATTATGATAATATTTTCCTTTTCTGCAGAGTTTTTCTTCACGCTTTGTATCAACTTCAAAATTATATCGTTTGACAAAATTCGCTAAAATCTGCAATTCTTCATACGGCGACATAGTTTTATCACCATATTTTTGGTATTTGTACCATTTGTAGCTGTGCAGTTCATTGCCTTTTAATCGACTGAGTACAGTTTCAAGTCTCTTCTTAATCTTATCATCAAAAGTGTCGGGGATTAATTTTTCAAACAAATACTTTGCAAAATTGTCATCAAATCTGAAGGCATAACGGTTTCCGTATTCGTTGAAGCTTTCATCTTTCCTTGTCCAATCGGCTCTACACTTTATATCAGCTTCGGTGGTCAGAATGTCAACTATATTTCTGCTCCAAATTACTCCGTTCCCTTCTTTCATATAATAATTGTAGATTTTCCTGCAATCGGAAGAAAAATCTATTGGATTTTTTAAATCTAATGCTTCAATCAAAGTATCAAGATTAAAGTTTGAATCGGACGTTTTCATTAAAGACATTTGAAAATTTATGGATTCTATCAGTTGCCATATTGCATTGGAATTGTATGTGGCAAAGTCACCGTCATCGGTAAATCTGTGCAAACGCTTGTCAATTTTGTTTTGTTTGAAATTTACATCACAAACGTCAAACATCAGCCTGTCAACAAGAGCTTGGATATTTCTTTTGAGTTTTCGTTGTATTTGTTCTTCAGAATACTGCGGAACGTACAAATTTATCTTCGTATCGTAAGTAGTGCGTAAGCGACCCAACATTTGAATGAACTCTGTCCTGTCGCAATAATCAATGACTACGTTTTTGATTGATTCGGCTTTTATGTTGACACCGTTATCCAAAACTGATGTCGTAATTAAAACATCTTCATCAAAAGTTTGTTCATTGACCAATTTTTCATAGCTTGCCTTTTCTTGCTTTTCTTTCTTGGTAGGCGAATCAGACAATGATTTTGATTCGGCAGTCAAAAAAGTGACGGAAATCTTATCGTTTTCTTCTTCAATTTTTTCAAGAAGTGCATTCCCGTCACGCTTGGAGGAAACAAAAATAAGCCATTTGTTGTTCTCATCAGCTTTTACGACTTCTTGCAATAATTCATCATCGCCTACGTAATAGTAAAAATTGTCAATGTAGTCATAATTTCGCTCCATGTAATAAAAATCAATGTCCAATTTCGGAACTAATTGGTTGATCTGCTCTTTCAGGTTTTCAATATCCCAATAATTATTTGCAAAATTTGCATTGCCGTTATTATACATAACCAGTGTATCAATAAACTGCTTTTTATTTAACGTTGTTAATGTTTTTTCCCTATCCTTATTCAAATAATATTCAATGTAGTGATATTCCGACAATATTATTGGGGCAAATGCAACTTCGGAAGTAGCTGACATATAGATTCTTACCGCATTTCTTGCGCCCCAAATGATTTCTTTCATAATTACATCAGTATCCGGATTGAAAAGTCCATCACTTGTAAAGAAATGACACTCGTCACAAATAACGTACTTAAAATTATGATTGGAAAGGGCATTACTGTTCAAAAATGCTTGATAGGAATACAACTGCACCATTCCAAAGTCTGTAAACTTATCTAACCCTTCAGGTGTATATTTTTTCATTTCTTTGAGAAATGACGAGTTTCCAGTAATTCCGGCTATATTTTCAGCAAAATCTTGCTTGCTTTGTCTGCCGAGCGCAATACGATTGCTCAGAATCAGAATTTTGTCATTTCTGCCTGTGCGTTTGTTTTCTTCATATAGATGACGAAGAAGCAGATGTTGGACGAAATAATTTTTTCCTGTACCTGTCTGCGCCGAAATGAATACAGGCTTTTCGCTGTTCCAATAATTTATCTCTGCGTCTGTAATAAACTCAGTCAGATACTTTTTTTCGCTGTAATGAAGATTGACCGTAATGGTTTCTGCATAACGCCGATCGTTTTCATAATCTTGCCGGTTAATCGGCTCAACTCTTGCTCTGAACCAATCCATAAAATAATTAGTTGGAATATGCGGCGAGAACACTAATCTCACACGACCACCGGCAGGTTGTTCCGAAAATCCAAACATTTTAGACCGTCTCCTGAAATTTGTTCGCCTGTTCAGTCCTCTATATAGCGAGGCTGAAATTTCTGAAATTCAGCGGAAATTTCAGCTCACGCTTTTGAGAACTGAAATACAGCCGCAACAATACACTTCAGCGTAAATTTAAAAAATCCTTTAGGGTGAAGAAAATTTTGCAGTGGATTTTTCAGTGCTAAATTGTTTTTCAGGAGTGAAAAAGACTATTTTCAGCCGTTCTGAAATTGTAAAGTAAAGGAAATTTCAGCAACTGAAAATTCCTTTACTCACATCAAAATTATCAAATTACGCTTCGTGCTACTGTGGCAAGATAGAAAACTGTTCACACTAAAATTAAATAAAAATTTGTATGTCTATTTCGATTTTAGGGAATTTCGGGAAATTTTTCTTGATGATTCTTTAGCTACTTTGTGATATTATAATTATCGGGGGTGAGATTACTTGACTGATTCTGAACTCGAAAACAAATGGCTTAATGCTACCATTCAAAACAACTTCCTTTTTTCCAAAACTTTTGAGATGTTTCCCGACCTTTGCTTGCAACTTCTTCAATTCATTCTCAATCTTAAAATCAATAAAATTGAATATCCTGAGCGTGAAAAAGTTATCGAAGAACGCACCGACAGT
>CAJOCT010000152.1 GCA_905236725.1 uncultured Selenomonadaceae bacterium
TTGCTACTCGCTATGATAAGTTGGCTCGTCGTTTTTTAGCTTTCATTCACTTTGCAAGTATTTTAATTTGGCTTAAATAATATTTGTCCACACTTCCTAACTCGCAATTTGAATATTCTTCAACAGAGTATTTTAAAATTTGTGCCAAAATTGCCTTTCGGGATAAAACTCTCTTTGCCAACGCATCATATGTGGCATTTTTATCGTCCAAAAAATTCTTCACGCAATTCCTCCTCCGTTTCAAAACTTTCAACAATTTTATCATTTTTGAAAATTGGTTGCAGAAAAATTTTTCCAAAGTTGGCACTTTTGACAAATTCCCCCTGTCTAAGCTATAATTCACCAATGATTTATTCAAAAATATTATTCAAAAATATTGGAGAAATTTTTATGAAATACGCTTACGCAAGAGTTTCTACCCGCAAACAATCTCGTGACGGCAACGGGCTTGAAGATCAAATTACGCGACTCCGCGCCGAAGGTTTTGATGAACTTGTAGTTGATGAATTTTCCGCTTCCACAAACAAACGACCCAAGCTGGAAGAGCTGATCGCGAAACTTCAAAACGGCGATTCTGTCGTTGTCACAAAACTCGACCGACTTGCCCGTTCCACTTCCGAAGGCTCTAAACTTATAAGCGACTTGCTCAATCGAGGCGTTTCCGTTCATATTTTAAATATGGGCTTGCTGGACAACACTCCGACCGGTAAACTTATCACACACATTTTGCTCGCCTTTGCCGAATTCGAACGCGATATGATTATCGAAAGAACTCAGGCAGGAAAAGAAATTGCTCGCACAAAAGACGGTTTTCGCGACGGCAGACCTCCCATTGACCCGAAACGTAAAAAAGCCGCCGCCGAATTGATTCTTTTTCAACAACGTTCCTATCGCGAAGTTTCTGACTTGACGGGACTTTCTATGTCGACACTGTATCGATCCGTTCGTGCTTTACGCGATGAACTTACACTTGCCGGAAAACTTTAAATTTTTTGTGATAAAAGCAACCATTCGAGATAATTTTATTTTTTCAAAAACTCTTGAAATGTATCCCGATATTTGTCAGAGCCTTGTCGAAAAAATTTTAAATATCAAAATTAAAAAAATTCATTATCCCGAACGCGAAAAAGTTATCGAAAATCGTACGGACAGCAAAGGCATTCGTCTTGATGTCTACGTTGAGGACAGCAACAATCGCTCATTTGATTTGGAAATGCAAATTGCCGATTCTGATAACATTGCCAAACGTATGAGATATTATCAGAGTCTGATTGACGGCGACAAACTCAAACACGGGCAACATTACAGAGAACTCGGAGAGTCTTACATAATTTTTATTTGTCCGTTCGATAAATTCAAAAAAGGTCGGCACATTTATACGTTCAGTGAACGTTGCGATCAGGATCATGATTTGATTCTCGGTGACGGTTCTTTCAAAATTTTTCTTTCCACCAAAGGCACTATCGACGACATTTCCCAAGAATTGAAAAATTTTTTAAACTATGTGGACAGCGGAATTATTTCAGGCTCTTTTGTTCAAAAATTGGACAATGCTGTTCAAGATGTTAAGTCAAATGAGAAAGCGAGGTTGAATTTTGTGACTTATCAAATGGCTTTGCTCGAAAGTAAATTGGACGGACGCGAAGAAGAACGCGATTCTATTGCTCTCAATATGCTCCGCAAAGGTTTTTCTTTCGATGATATTCAAGAATTAACAAAACTTTCGATTGAAAAAATCAAAGAACTTGCTAAAAATAAACTCGATAAGTAAAAAATTTTTCTCGACTTCGGTCGGGATTTTTTTTTTGCAGGAAATTATTTTTTTTCACTGAAAAAATTTTTTCGGAGGTGTTTCTTATGAAAAATTTTATTGAACGCTGGAAAAATCACGGATACGAAAAAGGAGAATCTCAAAAATTTTGGATTGATTTTCTCGAAACGCTCGGCGAAAAAAATGTTCTCGAAAAAATTTTTTTTGAACAGCAAATTAACGGAAAATTTATTGATGCCGTCATTCCCGAAAAAAAAATTTTAATCGAACAAAAATCTTCAGGAAAAAATCTTTTCGACGCTTTCATTCAAGCAAAAAATTATGACAACGAATTGCCTTTCAATAAAAAATCGCGCTGGATTATTTGCTCAGATTTTCAAAATTTTGAAATTCATGACATGAACTCGCCAAATTTGCCGCCGATTAAAATTTCTCTCGAAAATTTGCAAAAAAATATTTCCGCGTTTGATTTTCTCGTCGACAAAACAAAAAATAAAATTCAAATTGAACTCGAATTAAGTTTGAAAGCCGGCGAAATTGTCGGGAAACTTTATGATTCTCTCAAAAAAAATTATTTGAATCCAAATTCAGAAGAATCTTTGCAAAGTTTAAATAAATTGTGCGTGCGACTTGTTTTTTGTCTTTACGCCGAATCTTCGGGAATTTTTGGCAAAAGAAAAATTTTTCGTGATTTTCTTCAAGTTTCGAGAAATATTCGACGAGATTTGATTGATTTATTTTTTGTGTTCGATACTCCCGAAAAAAATCGCGATCCGTATCTTTCTGACGAGTTAAAAATTTTTCCGTACGTCAACGGCGGACTTTTTGCAGAAGAAAAAATCGAAATTCCAAATTTTACCGACGAAATTAAAAAATTTTTTTTTGATGAAGTCGAAAATTTTAATTGGTCTGGAATTTCTCCGACAATTTTCGGCGCAGTTTTTGAATCGACTTTGAATCCCGCAACTCGTCGAACGGGCGGCATGCATTACACTTCGATTGAAAATATTCACAAAGTCATTGATAATTTATTTCTTGATGACTTGCACGAAGAATTTTTTCAAATTAAAAATTCAAAAAAAAATCGTAAAAAAAATTTGCTCGACTTTCAAAATAAATTGGCGAATTTAAAATTTTTCGATCCTGCTTGCGGCTCAGGAAATTTTCTCACTGAA
>CAJOCT010000153.1 GCA_905236725.1 uncultured Selenomonadaceae bacterium
CAGATCGACAGATCGACAGTAAGCAGATCGACAGACGGGTAGAAATTTTTACTATCGATCTATCGATCTGACAACTGTCGATCTAAAAAAAGGAGGTGAGCAGATGGAAAATTTGTTTACGGAAATCAACGAAGAAGCGAAGATCGGCGCGGACGAAGAAGTTAACTTCGATGAGCTCGAAAAGCGCGTCAAAGACCTTACCGACTTTTTGAACGAGAAAGGCATTCACTACCGGCTGACGCTTATGCCTCTCGGGCACGTCAAAGATTTCGACAACACGACTTTTTTTGACGAAAAGCTGATTGCCGTCCGCGCGATTTTCAACGCCGCAAAAAGTTCCGGCAAAACCGTCGATGAAGTTTTGTTCGAAACGGTTCAGACCGTCAGACTTTTTCAAAAATTCTTCGACAAAAAGGAGGTGAAGCAGTGAACAAAATCAGCGAGAAATTCAAGCCCGTCGGCGAACTTCTGAAGTTGGTTTAGTTTGCTGCCAAAAATTTTGAAAAAGAAGGTGATAAAAATGTTTGACATCAAATCCCCCGTGAAAGCACTCGTCGAAATTTTTAAGGCGGAGGGGCTTAACTACAGCATTTTGGTTTTCACGGACAAAGACGTTATCGAAGAACGCGATTTGAGCCTTACTCAGCTCAGTGCCGTCGTTACTCGCAACGTTTGGGAACTTTCCAAAAAGACCGACAAAACCGTCGAAGAAGTTCTGCACGAAATCGCTTTCACGATTAAAGTTTTCGAAGAAGAGTTTGAGGAAGAATAGTTGTCAGTTGTCAGTTTTCAGTTGCCAGTTGCTAGAAAAAAATTCCAACTGACATCTGATAACTGCTCAACTGACATCTGAGCAACTGACATCTGAAAAGGGGCTGATGTAAATGACGATTGACGACGTTGTCGACGAGGCTTTCAAAGAAAAAAATGCGAAATCGGCTGTTTTGGCGAGGCGTATTTTGACCATTCAATCTTATTTGCGGTGCGCAATCGAATGTAAAAATTCGCTTCCCGCCGACAAAACAGTCAAAGATTTCGTCAAGGCTTTTCCCGACGAGTATCGCGGAGAATTGATCGCGCTCTTGTCAAAAGTTCATTAAATGTTAATATCGATCTGAAAAAGGAGGTTGGAAAAATGAATGTTGCGGGTGCTTTTAAAGTCAAAAATCCGCTGACGCCCGAAGAGCTCTTTAAACTGACGGACGATTCTCCGGACGTTTCCAGAATTAAATATCTTAAGAACGTTCGTACCGCCGTGCAAAAATTTTCCGATGTTTTGCTTGAACACGGCTTTCACAATTACATTTTCATTTGCAACGAGGAGCAGACTTTTCGCCGCACGGCTTTGACCGACGAGGAACGCTTTGCCCTCGCCTGCAAAATTATTTTCGACTTGGTTCACGACGAAGAAAACACCGCTGCCCTTGACGATCTTTTGCCCGTTCTCAAGGAAACCGTCGAGAATTTGCTTTTCACCGCAAAAAGATACGGGGAATAGCGGACAGTGGAAAGAAAGGAAAAAAAATATGGCAATCAATTTGAGAGAGTACGGCTACAAAGATCAGCCGACCGAAGAGAAAAAATATTTCGAACAGCTTCCGCCCGGAGGTTACGTCTGCAAGATTTTCGATGCGCGTTGCGACCTCATCGAGAACAAGGGCTATCGGCTTTCCTGCGACGTCGACATTGACGAAGGCGAATTTAAAGGCTATTTCGCCGCAAAAAGACGCGGCAACGGCTGGGATTTCAACGCCCGATTTATTCGCTACGTCGACGGCAACGGCTTCAATAAATTTATGCGAGTTCTGGAAAAATGCAACAAAAATTTTAAATTCGATGCCGATCTTTTCGAAGCCGATGACCTGCGCGCGCTCAAGTGCGGTTTCACTTTCGGCGAAAAAGAATATCGCGACAAGCTCGGATTCCTCCGCAGAACCGTCAATATTCGCTTCCCCGAAACTATCGACAACATTCGCGCAGGCAAATTCAAAGTTCCGCCTCTTCAGCCTCTTCCCGAAAACCAACCGCCCCCCAAAGAAGAGGACGACGTCGGCAAAGATTTCCTGGAAAACGCCAAAGAAGTTTTCGACGCCGAAGTTGACGATTTGCCTTTCTAGATCGACAGATCGACGGTAAGCAGATCGACAGATTTTTTCACTGTCGATCTGTTGATCTGCCAACTGTCGATCTAAAAAAAGGAGGTGATGAAAATGAAATATATTCTTGACGATAAAAAAATTCTGGACTTCCTCGCCGAAAAAAAAATTTCTATGACGAAGTTCGCGCAGGACATCAATTTGGATTGGCGCGCAATGAACAGGGCTCTCGGCGGCGACCCCGTTTTACTTTCAACCGCGCAGAAAATCGCTCGGGCTATGAACATTCACCCGCACGCCGTCATCCTGTGCAGTTTCTCTCCACGCGAAAGGAAAAAATCTTATGAACGTAATCTTGAACAGCCAAAAAATTCAAAAGTTCCTTGTGAATAACAGAATTTCTTTAAAAAATTTCGCAGTCGGCTCCGAAACTTTGAAAAAAGTTCTGGACAGAAATCCGGTTCACATCCGAACCGCCGAAATACTTGCGAGGGCGATGGGCGTCGATCCGCTCGAAATCATCTTGAAAGTTGGCGTCCCGAGAATAAAAAATCAGCGCGAATCGCGGGACTGGTGGCTGTCAAAGTAAATCAAAGGAGGAATTTTTTTTGAAAAACAAAATCTTGAAAATTCTCGGAATCGTGTTCTTTGCGGCGTTCACTCTCGGCTTTCTTACCGGCGCAATCACCGAGTTCACTCTGTCGAAAGATTACAAAGTCGTCAGCGAAGTTTACACCGTCAAACAGGGCGATACTTTTATGGACATCTGCATCGAGTACCGCAAACGCGATGAGCGCGATCCTTACATCTTCGAATATATGGACGAAATTCGCCGCCTGAATCCCGCCGTCGACGAAAATAAAAGTCAACTTTCCATCGGCGACGAGCTCAATATTCAATACAAAGTGAAAAAGTGAATGGCGGACAGTAGAAAGAAAGGAAAAAATACAATGAAAAGAAAAATTGTCGATAAGAAAATTCTTGACGAATTGCTCCGTTCCATAGAAGAGGCGGGCATAAAAGACAATCGCGCGGCTTTGAGGGCTCTCGACTGCTGCGACAAAATCTGCGATGATTTTCTTTCCGTGCCGGCTTCAAATATTTTGTGCGGTGATGAAGAGCGCGTTCTGGATTATATCAAGTCCTGCGGCGGCGATCCGCTCTTCGAATCCGGCGAGAAAAAATTTGAACTCGTTTGGAAAGACGGTCAGTACGTTCTCGAAGGATTCAACGAAAAATTTTTTTACGACGACTGGGGAAACAAAATTGCCGTCGACGAAATCGACCGAATTTCTCAGCAGACGTTCACCAACGTCAAAACCAAAAGCACCATTTACAAAGTTTACGCTTTTTACCGCAACGGCACCGCCGACATTCTCGGCGTCTTCGACGATAAAGACGACTTCGACGCTTATTATAAAAACGTTGTCGACGCATTCGGATTGGCAGATCAGTAGAAAATTTTACTGTCTATCTGTCTATCTAAAAAAAAAGGAGTGAAAAAAATGTTGTTTGATAAGCCTTCACAGAAGACGACCGGTCGCCTTACTTTTTACGGCACAACCCCGCAAGGTCGGCAGGTTTGGGGAAATTTTTACCGCATCATCAAAAAATCTTTTCAGATTAAGGCGGGCAAGTATTGGCGCACCGTCGGCACGATTCGCGTGAAGGAGGCTAAGGAAAATGTTCAGCCTTAAAAAATTCTTCTCGCGACTTTTTAAAAAGTCCGCGCCTGAGAAAAAAAACGCGGTCAAAGTCGTCAAGCCCGAAATCAAGCCGCCCGAAGTTCTGCCGGTTGA
>CAJOCT010000154.1 GCA_905236725.1 uncultured Selenomonadaceae bacterium
TCGCCCGGCTTTGCAAAACCGTCAACGCCCGTGATTTCATTCACACTGATTGAAACTGCTCGACAGTCTGCGGGAATTGAGCCGACAAACGTCAACTGCTTTGAATCGTCAAGAAGTTTTCGCATTGTCACCACGTCGCCCGCAAAAATTTCAGTTTTCGCAGAAATTCCCGTAGCTTCCGAAATATCTGTTATCGCGCCTTGAGGAACTAAATCTTCAGCAACTTCTTTTGTCTCCAACATTTCGGCTTTTATCACGGTCAGCGGCGGAATATCATTTTTTGCAACGACGACATTTTTCATTTCGACCGCGACTTGTACAGGCGGCTCCTCAATTTTTTTATCGTCATCTTTTCCGGCCATCCACCACGATAAAAAGAAATAAACCGTGCCGAACATAAGAAGCACGACAATCCCTGCCAAAATCAAAAGCTGACGCGGATTTAAATCATTCAGCCAGCTGATTAACCTTTCAAACAAATTTTTCGCCTCTCAGCAAAATTTTTCTTGAATCAAGATTTTTCGTCGATTTTCAAGATTTCTCGTCAATTCTTTTTCAAGATTATAAAACTTTTGTGTAATCTTGTCAAAAATCGGCTTGAAAATTGTCGCAAAATTCAATCTTTAATTTCTCGCCGACTTTTAAATTCAGCCGTTCAGCCTCGCCCGCATTGACTTCGACGACTCCCCACGCACTCAAACAAAATGAAATTCCGATCCAGATTTTTAAATTCGGGACGATTTTTTTTATCACAAAATTTTTGTCGATATAAATCGCGTCGATTGAAAATCTCATAAAAAGCATATGAATACTTTTGCACGGCGCAAGCAACAGCCCGCAACCTTCGGATAATTTTTTTTTGCCCATAAGTCCGAAAAATCTTGCGAAAAAAGTTTTCGCCGGTTTAACTTTAATCATAATTCAATCAATACTCCTTTGAAAATAAAAAATCCGACAGAAAAAATTTCTTGTCGGAAAAAGCATTGAACGAAATAAAAAATTTTTTTAATCGATTGCAAAAATTTTAAAATCTCCCGCAGAATTTACCGCGTCAATAATTTTTTTGTCGCTGACTTCGTGATTTCTGTCCATAAAAATTTCAATCTGTCTTTTTTCCGCGCGGTATTCGACTTTATGAACGCCGTCGAGATTTTTAATTCTGTCGGCAATTTTATTTTGCGCGAGGTCGTGAGTGTCAACCTTCAAAACTTTATAATCGAGTCGCTCAATTTTAAAAATTACCGGTCGAGTCCCGTCATTGCAACAGGCAATCATCATATGTTCATCATTCGTCCAACCGCGCATAATCGAGCCGCCTTGAAGCGCAGTATAAACATATCTGCTGAAACAGTCCCACGCCTCCGAACAATGCGCACCCTTGCCCTGCGTCCAAAAAGTATCTTCGTCCCCGTAACGCTCAAAAATATATTCCGCGCCGATTTCATAAAAAGGACACGCGCCGGATTTTTTGTCATAAAGATATTTTTCCTGCAAATCGGGGAAAACTTTTTTGTCGATAACGGTGATTTTGCATTTGTACTGCATAATTTACGCTCCTTTAAAACTTAAATTCGGAATTGCGTTTAAATCGAGCGACGCAAAATTTTTCTCCAACGATTGATAATAACCGCGACAGGCAATCATTGCGGCGTTGTCGGTACAGAGAATTTTGCTAGGGTAAAAAAATTTTATTTCGCGCTCTTCGCAAGATTTCCGCAAAGTCGATTCAAGAGAAGAATTTGCCGCAACTCCTCCCGCCAAGACAATTTTTTTCAGCTGAAATTTTTCCGCCGCCAAAACAGTTTTTTCGACGAGAGAATCAATAACAGTTTTTTGAAAACTTGCGGCAACGTCAGCGAAATTTATTTCTTCGCCCTTCATCTTCGCCGAATTCAAAAAATTTAAAACCGCCGATTTTAAACCGCTGAAACTGAAATCGAAGTCAGAAACTTTCGCGTGCGGAAATTTTATTGCGTCGGGATTTCCGAGTTTTGCAAGTTTGTCGATTTCCGGGCCGCCGGGATAAGGTAAATTCATCACCCGCGCAATTTTGTCGAACGCTTCGCCCGCCGCATCGTCTCGCGTCTGTCCCAAAAGTTCAAATTCGTTATAATTTTTTTGCACGATTAACGCACTGTGACCGCCTGAAACGACTAACGATAAAAACGGCGGTTCAAGTGACGGTTCGCTCAAAAAATTTGCGAAGATGTGACCTTCCAGATGATTCACGGCGATCAGCGGAATTTTCAGCGCGAATGATAAAGCCTTCGCCGCAGAAACTCCGACCAAAAGTGCGCCGACAAGTCCCGGTCCGTACGTCACGGCAATTTGATTTATTTCCTCAAGTTTTACTCCGGCTTTTGAAATTGCCTCGTCGATAACCGGCATGATGTTTACGATATGTTTTCTTGATGCGATTTCGGGAACTACTCCGCCGAATTTTTGATGAGTGGGAATTTGCGTTGAAATTACGTTTGATAAAATTTCTCGTCCTCCGCGCAAAATTGCCGCCGCAGTTTCATCGCAACTTGTTTCAATTCCGAGTGTTAAAATTTTCTCCATCTTTTACCTCTTCCAAAAAAATTTTTTGAAAAATTATAGCCGACCGAAAAATTTTTTGCAAAAAAATAAGCCGCGAAATTTTTTCGCGACTCCGATAAAAAATTTTTTTAACTCGCTTCCATTCTTTCGCCGACGCTTCCGATTCTGATTTCGCCGATTTCAAAAGAAGTTTCGCTCAAAGAATTTCTTAAATCGTCCATGTAACGCCTGAACTCTTTGGCAACATCTCTTTGCGAAAAATAAAATCTCATATCGAGTTGATTTTCTTCATAAACGCGGAAAATTAACTCAACCGCGCCGATATTGTCCGTCAAAACGCAAATTCTGACCCAAGTTTCTTTTTTATTTTCGCCGGTCTCCTTGTCCTG
>CAJOCT010000155.1 GCA_905236725.1 uncultured Selenomonadaceae bacterium
ATTATACGGCACGGGGTGAGGCGCATTATATTCCTCTTCCGTAAGCAATTCTTTCGGGCAACGTTTTTGAAACTTCACTGCGTCAACTTTACAAAAAATCGCGGCGGTTTCAATCATTTCCTTCGCAATTTCCATATCGCCTTTATGATTGCAACCGATTTCCGCAATAACGTAGGGATATTTGTACATAACGACCACCTTCAAATAAATTTATTTTTTGTCTATAGGGCAAAAAGTTCTTACAATATCGCTGTAGGGCATCTTGGATAAAAGATTTAATGCAACTTCGCGGTGAGGATGACGTGAGGAAGAATTTTTCAACGCAAAACATTCGCGCTGAACATCAGAATATTTCACCGATTTAAGAGAAAATTTTTCCGCCAATTCCTCAAAAATTTTTCTGCCTTTTTCGGAATTTAGCAAAATAATTGATACTCCCATATCTCTGCCGTCATTATAACGATACAATTCTTTTCGGCGAAGTGCCGCCCAAAAATCTCCTAAAGTAATATCCTCCTGCTTAATCTGTTCCTTGAACTTGCAATGATAACAGCTGTCGCGCAGAATCAAGTTTTTAAAAAACGAATTTCCCCAAATGCCCTTCCTGTAACTTTCTTTTGATTTTGTACCGTCTTCAAAATACAAAGCTACATAATTCCAATACCAACTGTCAGTTTTGTCACGCATATTGATATCAACCAAAAGATCGCGCTTATCGCCGCAAAATTCTTTTAAATATTCCTGCCAAGCCTTTGGAGTAGGGACGCCATGACAAAGCACGCCGACTGTCAACAAATTATCACGTTTACCGATTTTATCTGCAAATTTCGAGACGGCAGCAGTTTGACAGGAAGTTCCGCTGAAAAGTACGTATCCGCGATTTAAATCCTCTTCCAAAGATTTATATAAATTTTCGGTTATCAGACTTTGAACGTATTTACTGCCGCGCAAAAATTTTAATTCTTCGACCGTATCAATTCGGACATGCTCAACATTGCACTGTTCATTCCAAGCCGCACCGTAAATTACGCCGTTAAATTTTTCGATTACAAATTTTGCAATTTCGCTGAAGATACCGCCGGAAGAACTTAGCTTTCTCATTTCGTCATCTTCATTCCAACCGGCGTAAACTTTAGGCAAGTCAAAACCTTCAGCCTGTTTCCCATAGACGGGGCACATATTTTTACACAGACCGCAGTTGATACACTCATTTTTATCGACAACAGGATACCAAAAGCCGTTTTCGTCATTTTGCATTTTTATGGCATCTTTTTTGCATGCATGAACGCAAAGCCCGCACCCCGTGCACTGAACGCCGCTGTCAGGTATTGTTAAAGATTTTTTTTTTCAATATTTTTCATGAAAACATCAACGTTTTTAAGAGAAAGTTTTTTCATTTCTTCGACTTTTTCCCAGCAATCATCATGCGGAGTATTTAAAACTTTTACAGCGTCCTCACACATTTGATAAATATTTCGCGGAATGGTTTTAACATCATAAAACCTGCCTTTACAGCCAATTTCTGCATGCAAAGCGTTTGTTTTGAAACAATCACCGCCCCACAAAATAACCGGAGTGTGTCCGATTAACGACATTATCGAGGCGTGCCAACGTCCCGAAATAAATAATTTTGCATTTTTCAAAACGTAATACAATTCGTGATACGAACAATTTGCAAGTCGAACATAAGGAAGTTCTGCCAACATTATCGCGGCATCCACCGGAGCATAATAACCGTTATGACCATTTACAAAAATTATGTTATATCCGAGAGTTTCTTTGAGTTTATCTATCAATGCACCATAAACGGAGGTAACCTCCCATGAAACCTCGTTATAAGCGTTTTTCAATCCGGAAGAATCGCCGAGACAAATATACGGTTTACTGAAATCAAAGTTTTCAAGACATTTCGGACATTTAACTTCAGGGTCGTTGTCAAAGTCATGCGTCCAGAGAATATCGGGAACATATTTTGCATTATTCACGCCGATTTTTTTCAGATATTCCAGCGAAAATTTTTCACGAACATAAACGCCGTCGAGTTTCGGATAGACATTTTGAACAATAAATTCGATATCCAAATTCTGCGGATCAACCGAGTGGTTTATAATAAAGCACGGCTTATTAAAAACAACTTTTGAAAGATACGCCATGAACAAAAGATATCTTCCCTGTGGACGGTAAAAACCTTTACTGTCAGTTCCGTTGACGATTGCGCCTTCAGCATTTATCACAACCATGTCGGTTTCTTCAATACATTTTTTTTCGTACTGCAAAATTTCGCCTTTTAAAACTTTATCAACCATGCCGGGATAATTATCATAACATTCTTGTATTATCGGTTTGGCGGATGCGGGAATCGGCGAATCTTTCAATATCCATTTGGGATCTCCTCCGCGGCGATAAATATCAATGTCATAAGGCGGCAGACCTTCTTTAGGCGCAGTTCCGAGATAATATCTGAAATCAATAGTTTTCAGTTCAACGTTTGTCGCATTTTTGTGAATCAAATCCAACAATGACTCTGTCGTGGCCACCGCGCCATAATTTCCGGCAGTTATATTGTCACCTATTAAAAGTACTTTCACTTCGCTATCTCCTCACTACCGATAAAAAATCATCAATTTTCGCTGAAAATATCAACTTGTTTTTCCGCCGCACGTTTTATATCGAACATTTTGATAAGTTCCGCAACCGCTTGAGTGGGCGAAATTACCCCGCGCAAAACTGCGTCGCGAATTTCCGGCATCCTTCCCATAATCATCGCGTCGCCGAAAAATAAATTGTGCAAATGTTCGTCAATCATCGCCTGCATCCAATCCAAAAGTTGACTGTCACGGCGTTTTTGAAAAACTCCGCTTTC
>CAJOCT010000156.1 GCA_905236725.1 uncultured Selenomonadaceae bacterium
TTCGGTATAAAATTGCGGAATGATTCCCGAGTGATTTTTTCTTCCCCAAAGTTGGTACGCAATTTTCTTTTTCGCCGTGCGTAAATTGTCGAAAATAACCGCCAAATGTGTCACAGCTTGCCGTTGTTTAAGTTCGATTGCCCGTCCGCTCGCTGAATTTGGAACGTCCACGCCCATAAGTGCTTCATTTATCCCGCTTATCGCAGTTAAATCCGCCGTCGCCTGTGCCTCTGCTTGCGCCAATCCCGCAGGATATTGCCCGACTGGTCTTTCCATTATCCCCTGCATTTTACCGGGTCTTATGCGCTGATAGTGTCCGGGTATGCTCCCGCGTCGTTCAAACTCTGCAAATTGTTTTTCAGTCATCGCGTCTTCTTCAATCCAACCGCCGCCGTTGCCCGTGTAGTCAAGAATATGAAGTTGTTGAATCCGCCGTTTATTTATTTCGCGTTGCGGAGATTTCAAATCTCTGACGATTCCCGCAGGTATTTCGCCGTTGCCGATTCCGTTATAAAAAACCGTCATCGGAATTAACGGAAATTCGCCGTGCCGATACGGTGACGGCATATCTTCAAGCAAAACCGTATCGAAAAAGACGCAAACTCTCACAACCGTTGCAGAAAAATCTTTTTGCCTTGCTATAATTCCGCTGAAAATCATTTCGGGCGTAAGTTCTTCGGGAAAAATTTCTTCGCCGCTCGTCAAAATAAATTTCGTTTGCTTTTCGCGTTTTTTATACCAACATTCCACAAGTCGAACTTTCTGCAATTCGCGTTTGTACCAAAGCAACTGATTATCGCGAGTGGCATTTTCATATTCGGCGCGGTCATAAATTTCAAATTGTGCGTCAATTTCGGCGGCGTGTTCGGGATAAATTTCTTTCAACTCGCTTTTATCCGTCCACTTCGCACGAAAAATAAATTTCGCGTCGGAAAAATCCGCTTTATGCGCTTCGGGGTCAGGATAAATTGAAAAAGGGTCTTCGCGTTTGATAACTGCCTCGCCGTCGCCGGTTTCTTCGTCAACTTCATAACCCACACTGAACCAACCAAGCCCGCCTGTTGCCGCGTCCAAAAATGCCGCCGATTCCGTCGTCTGATAGTCGCAACGGTCTAAAACATATTTCGTAATTCCCTCGCGCACTGAACACAATTCAACGTCATCGGGCGTTCTTCCCAAAAATGAAATGTCATAACGATTCAAACGCTGGTAACCGCTCAACAAATTCAAAAGTGGTTTGATTCTGTTAATTACAAGCGGCGGTCGTCGAGTTTCTGCAAAGCGTTTTAAATCCGCCTTGCTCCATTGCCGCCCTTCGACAAATTCATAATCTTCCCGCGCCTCTTCCTGCCACTTCTGCCAAAAATCCGCCGCGTCTCTGAACCACTGACGAAATTTCCCGATACTCAAATTATTTTTCGGAAAAAGATTTACAGATTTTTCGACTTCGATTTTAACTTCCAATTTCTCACCAACTTTCTCAAATAAAAATAGCCGCTCTCACGGCTTTAATTTTCAATTTTAATTTCAATTTTGGAAAGTTTTTTCTTCAACTCCGTCAAATCTTTTTCTAGATTGGATTTCAGCACGGAAAGACAAATTTTCTGCAACATTTTATAATATTCTGCATATCCTGCCCCAATATCCGCAAGGTTATAATGATGTTTCAAAAGATAATCAATACGAATATTGATGTAACAATCGTCGCAATTCTGAATAAAATCTTCAATATCCTCAATGTCATTTGCCATTTTTTTCAAATCGGAACACTCATTCAAAACTTTTTTCAAATTTTCAGTTGTCATAAAAATTTCTCCTTTCAATTACTCCACGCAGAAGGGTTTTCCTCGCGCCTGTAACCGTCGCGAATAATCGGTTTAATTTTTGTCGGCGCATAAGGTCTGCTCATCAATCCATAACAAATTGCGTCCATCAGGTGATCTTCGCCGTTCGTGTCAGGCAATTCGGGATTTCTTTTATCGTGTCCGATCATCGGCAAAGTTCGCAAGCAGTGAGGGTTTATAAGTTCCGTCCGCCATTTGATTTCCGATTAACCTTTCTTTTATCGCGTTCGCGCCTTCAAGCCGACCTTTTGAACTTTTTCCGAAAGTGACGAGTTTCGCCGCGTAAAGTTCGCTATTTATTGCCTCCGCGATTGTAACGCCGGTAACTCCGTTTCGTTGCCAACAAGCCGAATCCAAAACTCCGTAAGAAATATTTTCATCAGATTTTTCAAGCTGACAAATTTTTTTGCCGACTTGCGCCGCAGTTTCGCCCGTGCCTTCATTCGGCTTTCCGTTCCAAGTGTAAAGTTCGCGATAAACAAAAATATTTCCGTCGTAATCGACTGCAAACCATAAAACCGCTGAAGGTTTCGCCATTCCAAAATCCATTGCCCGAAATTTTACCCAACTTTTCGGAATTTCAAACGGCTCGACAACGTGTTTTTGTTCGCTCCATTCTTTGAAATATTGCCCTTCGCCGAGTCCCCATTCGCCTTGCCCGATAACTTTGTATAAATCGGGATTTATTTTTTCCACGCCGTCATAAAGCGCAATATCCTCCGCCGATAAAAATTCGTTGCATTTGTAAGTCGTCGTCATCGCCAAAGTATTTTCGTCGGGATTGTCGAAAAATCTTGACTTCAGCCAACAATGCGCCCACGGATTGAAAGTTATCAGCCACTGAATGTAATAACCTTTCGGAAGTTCGCCGCGCAATGACAAATCAACTTTTGACCATTCTTTTTCGCCACATTCAAAAGCCTCCTCACAATTTTGTTACGAATAAGCCGCCTCCGCTTACTCTCTGTATGTTTCCATACAGTTCAGACTATATCTTCACGCCTTAGCGTCGTGCCTCCCGTTTCGACTTCGCTTGAAGCCTACTCTCTTTCGAGATAGTCGTTGAGCGTTCTACTTTACATCTTTATAAGTTTCACCACGAACAATTTTACCGATAACAACATTTGTCACACCAAATTTTTTTCCTAAGGCTACCGTCCCAAATTCTGTACTTTTGCGCTTATAATGTTTACGAATGTACCGAACATCATCATCAGTAAGTTTAGCTTGAGAATTTTTACTTCCTTTGATTGATTTTTTTAAGCCATTTTTATAAGCGTGAATCATTTGTTTCGACCTGTCAGCCCATTCCAAATTATTGACATTATTATTGGTTTTATCTCCGTCTTTATGATTGACCGTATCGTAATTATCAGGATTAGGTATAAAAGTTTCAGCGACTAAAGTATGTACTCGACGTGTCACATCTTTTTCACCTTTGTGCAGGCGAATTTTTAAATATCCGTCGTGATTGGCACTCAATGAACGCAAATACCATTGGTCAACCCTACGACCGCCGCGCCCATTTCCTCTACTCCTGACTTTTCCCGTATTACTGACTTGATAAAATCCGTCAAAACCTTCAATGTCTCGCCACTCCTCAATCAAAGCACAATCACCCACTTTTTATTTCGTATGCTTAATTATACCACGCTAAATTTCTATGTAAAGTAGCTTCGTTGCTGATTGCCCTCGTCTTTACGTTAGGGGTTTCCAGCAGTTAGAGAGGTTTATCGTGACCTGATTCGTTAAGCCACGCAAAACATAAATTTCCGTGTTCGACTGTGATTGACGCTATCTTGTCCGCGTCGTCCATTCCCCGAAATAAAATTTTTTGTCCCGTCGGTAAATAAATCATCTGCAGAGGATTTACCGTGCATTTCCAAAATTTTGCAACGCCGAGCCGATTTATCGCCCACTTTAACTGCGCATAACACGAATCTTTCAAACTCGACAAAGTTTTTCTGATGACGAGAGTGTTTGACAGCGGATATTGAATCATTTTCAAAATTATTTTCAGTGCGGCGGACGTGGATTTTTTACGTATCTTTTTTTACTTCGCCAAAAATCATTGTAACCGCCTCCGAAAATTTTATCCAAATTTACAACGTTAGCTTTCATTTTTTCCACCCAAATTATCAATAAAAATTGTCGGCAAATCCGAATCGTTTAAATTTCCCTCAAATCCAAAAATTTTCGCCAATTTTCCCCACGCCCATTTTTTATCTTCAAGTTTGATTGAAATATCTCCCTTGATTGTTTTCAACTCCGATAATGCCGAATCGTCAACAAAATCAGCGTCCCGCAACTCGACAAAATTTTTCCCCTTTCGATTGCCAAAATTTACAAAATCAGAAATTTTTGCTCCGGCAACTTTCAAAAGATAATTCACGTAATCTTCAAAACCGACTTCAAAATATTTTCTCGACTCTTCTTTCAGCTTGGAAATTTCGTTTTGGATTTTAGGAATTTTTAGGAGTTCGTGTCCAGAAACTCCCGCAACTTTTTTACTTCCGCCGTACGCTTTCAAATATGCTTGGGTTGCGTTGAAACTTTGAACATAAAAAGCGCAGAACAATCGCTGTTTTTCGTTGAGTTCGGCGTTTGAATCCACGCTTTCAAAAATTTTTTCATTTAAATTTTTTGTCGAATCGTCTGCAACTTTTTCGGTGCAACTTTTTTTATTTTCGGTTGCAACTTTTTTTCTGATCCAGCCGTTTCTTTTCGCCCAAGATTTCACCGTGTTTTCGTTGACGGAATATTTTTCGGCAATGTCTTTTAATTTCATTCCCTGCCGATAATCTTTTTCGGCTAAAGTTTTTTTGTCAGCAGTCATTACATTTCGCACCGCCCTCCTTTGAGCAAAAAAATTTTATTTCAAAATTTTAATCGGATGGCGATTATTTTTTCTCGCCCACATTCTTTGCACTTGGTCAAAAGTTTGTAAGTCTTTCCAAAATTCGCTACAAAAGTCAATCAAATCATCGGCAGTTGTGAACGCTCCATAACTCAAATCTTCAAATTGAAAAGGTTTTTGATAAATCGTTATCACGCCTTCGGAAATCTCAAAACGTCCTTCAATCGTTGTTTTTTCTCTGCGAAGGCTGTAAAACAACCCCTTTGCTTTGGCGATTGATGCCGCATATTTTGTAACACTGCCGACAAAATCGTCAACGAGATTCAACGTTGCGCCGCTGTCTTTTAAATCCTCCGCGAATTTTAAAAATTCTTCGGTGTCCCTAAATCTGCCGCTGATTGAATCCGCTGTCAAATAATCTTGCTTTACTTTGAACTCGTATCCGCAGAATTTCCCTCTAGAGTCTGCTACTCCTGTCATTTCGTAAGTTCCGGATAAAACTGTCGGTGTTACTACCGTGTCAGTGTCCGGCGGAATCACAACCGTCATCAATTCAGTTTTCAAGCCCGCGTTAATTGCGTCTGCGTAAGTGAACGTACTCATTTTTCAGCGTCTCGATAAATTTCCCAAAAATTCCAAAGTTCTTCATCGCTGACAAATTTTCCGACAACCAAATTTCCAAACTTATCTCTGAAACAAAATTTCTGCTTATTAACTTTCAAACCGTTTTTGTCTATTGAAAAACTTCCCGCGACTTTTGTTTCGCCGCGATTGATTGCGTCAATCAATCCAGTTTCAACCGCCTCAAGTGCCGTAAAATTTTCTACGCTCGTGTCAATCATTTTCTAACCTCCAAAATAAAAAATCCCGTTGCCGGGAATATTTTTTGATTTTATAAATTTTACCATAAAAATTTTGATTTTATCGCCGTCATAAGGAAAAATTTCACACGCGAATCAAACCGGCTTGAACTGCCTGAAGTGCCGCATAAATTTGCATAAGCTCCAAAAGTCTGCGCCGAGTCGTGTTTGAAATATTTAAGTCAATGCAAGTTTTTCGATAATCTTCGTTATTGTATCTTCTCCGCGCAACTTCAAAGCGACAATCATTTTGCTTTTTGCAGTGGGAATAAGTTTTGTCAATCACTTCAAGCCATTTTTCGGGAAATTTTATAATCGTGCCGTCGGGAAGTTTTACAAATTTCAGCGGAATAAGATTTTTAATCGCCTTCGTCGCCGTCGGGTCTGAAAAATTATTTGCGCTTGCCACGGGAAAAAGTGAAATCGTCCCGTCTCTGCCTCCCGAAGTCCGCGCCTCTGTTACCGCGTCCCGAATTTGTTTTTCGTGATAAAAAATGAAATCTATCGCCTTGAAATATTTTTCTCGATTTCCGTTTTGCCTCTGTGACATAAAAACACCGCTCCTTGACAACACAACTTTCAGAAATTAAAATCAAAGTGCGCTGTCGGGGGACGGCGTTTTTTATTTTTACGACAGGAATTTATTTTTTCAATTCTCAAAAATTTTTTCCGAAAAGCATTTTTTAAATTTTACCACCCATATCCTTTTCAAAAGCCATTTTAAGCGATTCTCTAAGACCAACCAAAAAGAAATAAAAAACTGTTCCCAGTCCAAAACATTTGAACGCAGTTAAAGGAACTTCAAAAATAATATCTGTTGCGAAATAAATCACAACGCCCCAAAAACCGCTACAAATAATCATGAGAATTAACCACGCGAACAACTGCACCATTTTTCAATCACGCTCCAATATCCTCAAAAATGACAGGCAATTTTCTTTTAAGTGCGGCAAGAATCATTTCGGCGACCTGTCTCATCTGCGGATGTGCGTCTTTTGCCGTCCGAAGTTTTAAAAT
>CAJOCT010000157.1 GCA_905236725.1 uncultured Selenomonadaceae bacterium
CGACACTTTTAGGCTTATACTCGGCTCGCTTGGGCAATTCTTCTGCCGGGTGTATCTCTATTTTTCCTTTTCATTTCTCATCTCTCCTATATCAAAAAATGGATTGTGCTTTCCTTATTACACAATCCATCTTACACTACCTAATGAAAAATATCCCAATCCTTATTGAATTGGGATATTTTTTTTGCGTTCGTAAATGTTAATAGATTAATATGCCAATTACTTTTCAAATTCTTTGAGTTTGTTAACTAAGAGGTCTATGTGGTCATAAATTGGTTTTTGATAATCGGCTCTTAAAAACGGTGATAAAAGAATTTTTTGTTGTCCTTTGTTGAATTTGTAGAAAGCATATTCTCTTTTCCCTTCTTCGCCGTTTGTTTTTATTCCGTGCAGTTTGAAACTTTCTTTTTTTGGGAGTTTCCAATCAGGCGAGAACTTTTGTAAAAGTTTTTGAACTACATTTGGTTTACCGAAAAAAACAATCCAAGCATCAGGCTTAGTTTCCGCTTCGATAAATTGAATCAGCTGGCAGAAATATTTTTCGTAATTCGGGTCTTTAAGGAGATTTGTTGTCTTGAATTTGGGAGTTTCTCTGTATTTGTACGGTATGAGGTCAGCGTTAAGAATCGAATATCTTTCAACGTGTTCGATGAAAAATTCTTCCGTGTTCGCGTGACGACTCTCTAAATCGTTCCACGTGTTAAAAATTTCGCCGCCCGTCAACGCGATGTGAAAGCGCAGAAAAAATTTCCAGAACGGGCTTTCAACGTTGTTTTTTTTCACGAGTTGATAACCGTTCATTTCGCTACGAATGTCAGTCGGGACGCAAAAGTTTGCAAGCTCCTGCCATGTCGTATTTTCCCAACTGAATAAATGTGAATTCTCTTGCTCCTCCAGAACTTTGCCAGGATTTATGCCGACGAAAACAAAGTCAAACGGTTTGTTAATGCTACTGCAGTAGAATGGGCACGGTTCGTTACCTTCATTCGGATTGACTATAAAAGGCGTATCGATTTCCTCCGATAATTTTTTGCAACTTGCTTCGAGTTCGGCTTTGTTCTGCCCGATTGGGTCTCCTAAGTTAATTGACTTGCCTATGAGTGCCTCCATCATCTCAACGAATTTTTTCTGTCTGTTCATTTTTGTACCTCCTAAACGGTCACCTTTTTGACTTGAATGTTCTGAAAAGAAATATTCAACGAGTTGAATTTAGTTTGTTCGATGTTGCGTATAATTACCGTGACACTCCCTACGCCTAAAGGCGAGGGCTTCTGATTTTAGATTAAACAATTTCGGCGTGGCAGTCCCTGACTAACCACAAGGTCTTACGAACACTCGTTGCCTCGAATATTTAACAAAATCAGCAACGCGACTTGCGTCGTGGCTGGTGCCTCAGCTACTACTACTTTGAGGTTATCTCCGTAGATACTTTTAGTACGACACGTACCGCATATTGAATGCGACGTTGGATTTTACGGCAGAGCGTCTTTTTCTGCCAACCGCACGTCCAAGTGCTGATTAATCGGATAGCACTAACCGTATCCCTATGGTTGGCTTTCAGAAACCAACAAAATGATAATAGCAGTATTTTCTCAAAAAAGCAACGCTACCGCTTCATCCCCATAGCTAAAGCAAGGGGCTTTCGCGGCGAATTTTCGGTAAAATTTGATCGCGCATGCAGAATTCAATCAGCTCGCCGCCGCGCAGAATTAAAATTTTGTCCGCCATGCGCCGCGCAATTTTTAGGTCGTGCGTAACGAGGACGATTGAAATTTTTTCCCGTTCGCGAAGTTTAAGCAGTTCCTTGACAACTTCGATTTGCGTAACGACATCAAGTGCGCTGGTCGGCTCGTCGGCAAGCAAAAGTTTCGGTTCAAGGATTGTCGCCGCCAAAATGCCCGCACGTTGCGCCATGCCGCCCGAAAGTCTGAACGGGTACTCGTCGAGAGTCGCGGGATCGAGATTTATTTTCTGCATAAGGTCAATCGCGCGTTCACGGAAAAATTTTCTGTCCCAGTCGCGGTGAGCGCGGACGCTCTCAAAAATCTGGTCGCCTATCGTGCGTATTGGGCAGAACGACGCGCCGGCATTCTGAAAGATCATTCCAATCGCCGCGCCGGAAATTTTGCGCCGTTCGCCGTCGGAAAGGTGGCTGATGTCGCGCCCGTCGAAAAAAATTCTTCCGTCGATAGAAAAATTCTTGTCAAGCAATCCGTCAATCGCCTTAAGTATCGTCGACTTGCCGGAGCCGCTCTGACCAACGATGACTAAAATTTCGCCGCGCTTAACGGAAAAATTGACGCCGCGCAGAATTTTTTTTGAGCCGCACGTCACAACCAAATTTTCCACGCGCAAAAGTTCGTCGCTCATCAAAACACCTCGTCGCGATTATAAATTGCCCGCAAGAAAAAAATAAGCCCCACGCGGGGATACAACAGCAAAAAAACCCTCCGACCGTCGTGCGCCGAGGGTTTTTGTGTCGTGCGTGATGAGATTCGCGAATTATTTGCCGTCAATGATTTTCCAGGCTTCGTCTTGGGTAATCGACTTGCCTTTGTAGGTGTAGGTGTTGGGATCAAACGGTTTGCCGTTGTAAGTCATATCGATTCCGTAACCGGCGAACATAGTTTTCAATTTGCCAACGACATTGTCGCCCTCGGTCCAGTTTTTCAACAAATAGGTTACGCCTTCAGCGGTAAGGGGGTTGATGTTTTGAAAACCGGGAATCTTTCTTTCAAACGCATTCATAACGTCGCCAACACTCTC
>CAJOCT010000158.1 GCA_905236725.1 uncultured Selenomonadaceae bacterium
AGTGAATTTTTTGCGGTCTAGCCTTCGGTTCGGGTTGTCTCAATGAGATATTCCCGCTTAATACCGCGCTGATAATCTGCAATCTTCAAACGGCTTGACTGCAGACGGCAATCTCTTTACCTGTTATACGGCGAATACGTTCAAACGGCACATTGGATTTATAATCAATGTCAACTTTTCCGTCGCCGCAAAGTTTAAGTCGGATTTTTTTCAAAGTTCCGTCGCTGTGTGCCTTCGCGTATTCCACATATTTTTTGAGTTCGTCGGCAGTGAAAACAGTTTCGTCAGCCTCGACGACTACTCCGTCAATTATCATTTGCATCAGCCCTTTCAATTTTGGCGGCGATTCTATAGCGATAGAATTTTTCGCCGCCTTTTTTCAGTTAATCGGATTCCTTAAAATCCCATTTTCTCAAAGGGATAGTCCAATCAAACCAGCTTAAATTTACCGGCTCATAATCGATTTTTCCGTCAACAATTCTTCCGCGTGCTTCGTGCAAACTTTCCGGCAAAATCCAAAATTCTTCTTTGTGTTTTTTTCTTACGCCTTTCATCGTGCCGTTTTTGTTAAGATTGAGTTGGCAGAGCCAAACGGTTTCATTGTGATTGTCAATGTAATAATGGTCACCGCCAACCCAATCGCCCGTTAAAACGTCAATTCCGATGTAACGAGTTTTAAGCGTTTCGGAAGTAACCGCGCTTTTCATTTTTGAGCGTCCTTTTTCGCCGCCTTGTTTCAGTTAAAAATTTTCGTAGTCCCAACATTCGCCGCAATCGGCACATTCACAATCGACATCACCAAACTTCAGAATATCCCAGAATTTGTTGCGAATTTCCTCGAATTCAAAATCGACATTGCCGTTTTCGTCAAGCCAAAATTCAACGTCGTTCAAATCGGCACTAAGCACTACATTTTCACTGCCGCAATTCGGGCATTTAGGTTGTTTCATTTTTTTTCTTCCTCCTCAAACTCTTCTTCGAAAACTTTAATAGTAAAAGCGATTTCGTGCAGAATTTTTTCGACGCTCTTGCCGGTCTTTTTCGAAAGTTCCCAAACGTCGTTAGTTGCGGCGGCACTGAGTTGAGTAAGGTTCAAATCGCGAAAGTCGATGACGTCTTTGTCCGTGAAAACCAAAATGCGGTAGTTAAATCCCTCCGCCTTCAAAGTTTCGGCGAATTTTTTTACTTCAGTTTTAAGATCAATCATTTTTTCTCAACCTCTCGTAGAATTTCAATTCGTAAAAATATTTTTTGGAATCGGCGGCGCAGAAAAATTTTTTTGAGAATCGCGCCGCTCCATTTTTTTTTCACTCCTTCTCCAGCCACACATCACCAAACTGGTCGCCAATTTCGCCGTCGATAGCATTTGAGTCGCTGTCAATAATTCCGACGTAAAGAGAATTTATCGGCATTCCCTCTTCGTCAACAAGCGCATCACCTTCGTAAACCTCTTTGCCGTCCGCGTCATACCCGACAAGCTGAGCAACGCTGTCGGGGTAAACCGGATAAACCATAATGGCAGCTTGACTGGGATATTTCGTTGTTTGATCCCAAAAAATACTGAAATGTTTCGGATCATCATCTCTCGCTGCAAAAAAAGTGGGTCTGACTATGTAGCAAGCATTTAGCAGAACTAACAAATTACCTGTGACTATTTCATCAGTATCTTTACATTTTCCGCGAAATTTTATTTCTCTCATTTTTACCACCTCGCAATCAATTTGAAAAAATTTCCGGCTCAAACTGTTTAATTTTCATAACCGCCAATCTGTTCAGTAAAGCAAAATCAATCTTTGGATTGTGAAATTTTTTTACAGCGTTGAAAATTTCTTCCGTGATGAACGTATGCCAAATTACGCCGAGCAATTTCGGAATCAGCTTACTTTGCCAACCGCCGTTTTCAACTTCGATTTTAGCTTTTTCCTTATCAACAAATTCTTTCGTCAAAAATTTTTCGATAATCTGATTTTCAATGACATCAGCCGAATTTAAAATGGGCTTATACATTGTCTGACTTGCCTTTACTTCTTTTCGTACAATTTTCGCCCAAACAACGTTGCCGAATTTATTCACGAAGTCGTAATTTTTCAAGACAATTCCTTCGCCCGGCTTGCCGTCCTTCATCAGAAATTTGCATTTGTCAAGCCATGTCTCAACTTCTTCAACAGTCGGATTTTTCAATTTTGTAATACACGGAATAATTTTAATTCCACAATTCGCAAGCACCGAAAAATAATAATTTTCATATTTCAAATATTTTTCGTTGCCGTTTTTGTCTGTTTCGATAATGTCAAAAATATAAATTTCTCTCCAAGCGTCGTCACGATAATCTCTAATCGTATGCGGCACAAGCCACTCGCCAAAAAGTCTGTGGTTCGGATGAACTTTAAAATAATTTTTGAAACGTTCGTCATTTTTCAACGTTGCGTAAACTCCCGCATTGTCGTGCGTCAAGCTAACAACTCTGTTGCGACTTCCAATTTCAACTTCACCGTTGTCATTGAGATAAACACTTGCGTTTGAGCCGTCAAGTTTCGGAAAAATATAAACTTCTCCGTCCAAAATTCCTTCGACTGCAACAGTGCCAAGTCTCTCGATATGCTGATATTTTTGGAACTTCATAATTCAATACCTCGCAATCAATTTAGGTTTATAAAATTTCCACGCATATTTTTCCGCCTCGCGAATTTTCCGCCATTTTTCAACAAGATTCAGCGAAAGTTCATAAACCAAAAAATTAAACATAAAACCCATTCCAAAAATAATGTCGATTAACCTTGACGGCTCTTCCAAAAATCTTGACAAGCAACACAGAAAAGCTATCAAGATTCCGCAAATTTGAAAAATTTTCATTGCACTTGCTCCACTCGCATTTTTAACGCCGAAAATAAATTTTCTTGACGCGAATTTTTATTTGCCAAAACTTTAACAACAACTTCGTCGATTGTGTCTTTTGCTATCAAATGATGAATTATTACAGGTTTTTCTTGCCCAGTCCGATGAAGTCTTTTATTTGCTTGCTGATAAAATTCAAGACTCCACGTCAAACTGAACCACACAATAATATTTCCGCCGTATTGTAAATTTAATCCGTGTCCCGCGCTTGCCGGATGCGCCAACATCATTGAAATTTTTCCCGAATTCCATTTTTTTATGTCATCTGCTGTTTGAAGTTGAATCGCTGACGGAAATTTTTTCTTCAATCGCTCCAAATCATGCTGAAACCAATAAAAAACTAAAATCGGCTGATTTACCGTTTCAAAAATTTCTTCAAGCGCATTT
>CAJOCT010000159.1 GCA_905236725.1 uncultured Selenomonadaceae bacterium
ATTTTCCCGATGGTGGCTTTTATTTTCCCCTCAATTTTTGTCGTACTTTTAATGCCGACAGTTTTATCGCTTATGAAATCTCTCGGCGGCTGATTTTTTGCGGAAAAGGCGGTGGTTTGTATGTTGAAAAAATTTTTGAAACTTTTGCCGAATCAAAGAGGTCAAATGTTTGTTTTATATGCGCTGTTGGTTCCGATATTGTTTCTCGTCGGCGGTACGGCAGTAGATTTGGGCTGGTATTATGTAAACGCCGCCCGATTGCAAAATATGGCGGATTCTGCAATTATCGCAAGCTCGAAAGTTTTGACAAAAACTGACGGCGAATTGTCGAATTACCGATACAATTATTATTTGCCACAAGCTCCAAAACAATTAACGGCTGAAGAATATCGAAATACTGAAAGCGGCGACCTTGAAGCAAAAAAATATATCAGCAAAAATCTTGAAATTTCAAATGATTGGATTGCCGACAATCATGTTACAGATACTTTTTCCGATGTTACATTGAATTTCAAAAAAAATACTTTTCCGACAAAAGATGCGGACGGTTACCCGATTCTTTATTATGAAATCACTTTGAGCGAAACTCCGAATCATTTGTTTGAGTTTTTTAATTTTTTTGGTGAAACGAAAATTTCTGTGAAATCTGCTGCAAAATTTACTCAAGTTCCCGACAGTGAAGAAGAGACCGGTCCGAGTCTTTTTGATCAAATGGAGGCAATTAAAAAAGATAAAGTTTACGATTACTGGGAAGTAATTCAGAATGAATATCGCGAAGACGCCAATAAATTAAAAGCTGATATAAAGGCTGAAGCCGCGACGACGGGCGAGGACGAGGAAACAGTCAGGGCAAGATATATCGCGCAACTCGCGGAAGAATATATGGAGCGCGGCGTGGCGAAAGATACAGCCATATCCCGCGCGACGAATGATTTGAAGGGTGACAGGAGCGCAGATAAAGCCCGCGAGCGCAGCGTCACCACGAGCGGCAACTACTGGCTCAAAGATTCAACTTCTTATCGCACAGAAAATTTGACTTTGAGGGGAATCGGCGGAAATAAATTTGATATAAATCAAACGTCCTTCGACGACCTTTTTATCAACACCATTCAAGATTTGAATTTTAATTTTAAGGCGGATTGGGATATTACCGAGACGCTACCTGCGGGATTTAAAGTCCCTGACAGTTTTCTACAGACAAACTGCGGAATTTGGGACGGCGACACCAAGATAACTGCACCGAAAAACAATAATCCCCCATTAGTTCAGTTGTTGCAGAAAGCCGACCCCGATAATCTTCGCTTCTTTTACAGAGTTTTAGCCTTGATAGGTGTCGAGGAAGACAGGAGTAAAATAGGCAAAAAAATTTTCCCTTACAAAGTGCGCGAGGGCAGAGACAAACCCGATCCGTTATATGCAAGAATTGAGAGCGAACCGATAAAATGGGAACAGTACTATACAAGTTATACATCTTGGAACTCCGTCCGACAATTTTTTATCGATGTGAACTGTGCAAACACCAAAGATGAAGATCGCCCGATAATTTTTTTCTATGACGGGCCGAGGAAAATTAACGAAGATTCACATATCAGAGATTCCAAGCCGATAATTTTTAATTTAAATGCGGATTTTCGCGGAGTTATTTACGCGCCGAACAGCCCCGTCGTTGTTGCGGGCAACAATCACAACTTTACAGGCTTTATTGTTGCAAAAAAATTTTTGAAATTGAAAACCGATTCGGATTTTACGGAATATAAAAAGGTAGTTCGCAAAGACAACCATAATGACGTTTATGTTGCGGAGGAAAATATAAAATCTTCCGAAACTCTTCCTGAAAATTCCATCGCCGTTACTTACTCCGAAGGCGAGAGCGGAAAAAATTATTATATTGAACGAGATGCGAAACGCTTTGAAAAAATTTCTCAGGTGAAAGTTGATTCCACTTATTATAGCCCCGTAAAAATTCCTGAAATGTTTGTGAATGAAATCGGCGACGTTCAATTTTCCGACGAAATATCTGCAACAGTCGAGGGTACGGACGAGACGAAATACACTCACGCGAAGGACAATATTTTTACCAAAGACGATTTTAATTTAGCCTCTTCGACGTTCAATAATTTTTTTATCGTCAAGTTTGTTAATTACACTTATTTAAATCGCGAAGGAAGTTTGGATAACTTTTTTGCTACAGAGAGATCAAAAAACGTTTATTGAAAAAAATTTTTTATCTGAATAAAAAAATTTTTCAAGAAATCTTGTCCGCAAGGACATTTTTTTTTGCTATAATACAGGCAAATTTTCAGTTGCAAAAAATATTTTTGAAAGGGGTTTATTTATGTGGCAAGCGTTTAAAATTTTTTGGCTGACGGCGATTTTTATTCTCACAGATTTTTTTTCCGCCGAATCTGCACCCGCGGCAAATAATTACGGAAAGTTAAAAGTCGGTTACGTCGTCAACACTAGTTTTATGTCCGAAGATCGTCCCGGTCACACAGTCGGCTACGGTTACGAGTACATGGAAATTTTGGAAAACTACGTTCCCTGCGAATTTGAATATATTGTCTTCGACGATTGGACGGACCTTTTAAACAGTCTCAACAACGGCGAAATTGATATTGTTCCGAATTTGCCA
>CAJOCT010000160.1 GCA_905236725.1 uncultured Selenomonadaceae bacterium
TTTGCACAAATGAAATTTTGTTGACGCGGGAGCCGTCAAATATTCTGTCTTTGTTTCCACAAAATCCATAAATTTTAAAAATTCTTCGCGGCGTTTTTCGACTTTTGATTTCAAATTTTCATAGCGTTCAATGATTGTCATTTTTTTCCTCCAAAAAAAAATTATTAAATTTATTCTTGATGATTTTCAAAATATTTCATTTCTTCCTGCTCAAAATTTTTCATCGCCGATTGAAAATTTTCTGATTCAAGATTTATCTGATTGAAAATATCTTCCGTACGAACCATAATTTTCGGCGAAATATATTTTTTCAACATCTGCGGATTTTTTAAAATTTCTTGCCGATTTTTATCCAAGCGACTTTTCAAAAAATCCGTGACAGTTTCTTCCGCCAGTAATTCAAAATCTTCTTCCGAAATAAAAAATTTTCCGTGCGAATAATCTTTGTAAAAAAATTCCAGCCAAATTTTTTGCTTTTCCGCCGACTTTAACTCCGACAAAAATTCATAAGCTGAAACTCCTGTAAAAATTGTTTCCGACTGATAATTAAATCCGTCGGAATTTTTTATTTCGCCTTCGCTCCCGTGAAAAACTATTTTCAAGTCGTGAAATATTTCTTCGCTCGATAATTTTTCTATCGGCAAAATTTTTTCATGACGCAAATTTTTTAAAATCGCCTGTGCTTTATTCGCCGACTCAAATATTTTATCTGGATTTTTTGCAATTTCTGTCAAAATTTCATCGGAGAAAGTAGGCAGAAATTTTTTTAGTTTGGTTTTCAATTTGCTTTCTGCTGTCCACATCTGCACGACAAAATTTATCGTCAATTCGTCATCAACAAAATTTTCCGCATATTTTTTTACTGCGTTGATTCCGTCTCTGAATGAAATTATATCATCATCAAATTTCAGAAGTCCGCGAATTTGTAAAAATTCCAACACTTCTTCTAAATTTTTATTTTCGCCTGAATATTTTTCAACTTCTTCAATCTGTGAGGCATTATAAAATTTTGTCAACAAACATTCTTGCTCTTCCCATTCTTCCAAAAGTTCAAATTTTGCATCGGTTTTCAATTTCCAATTATTTTTTTTAACATCGGAAATTTTGTACCAACGCGGGTCGTCATAAATATTTTCCGACGACATCAACCGCAAATAATTCGCCGTGCTGAATTTATATTTTTTCTCGCCGTCATAATACGGACGCTCCGAAAAATTTTTCGCATTTATCATCTGCCAGTCATTTTGGCGAATTTGTTCACAAATTTTCTTTCCAACATCGCGGCGATTTTCAAAAATTTCTGCTCGCGTCATTTCGACACACTCATTTCGTCAATCTCATCATCTGTTGCAAGTGAATTTAACTGACTGAACAATTTTTCAGGTTTTTCCTCCAAAATATTTTCTTCAGGCTCGTCCTCTGTTTCAAAATTTTCTTCGTCGTTCAAAATTTGCTGATTATTTTTTAATGCGTCAACTATCGTCAAAACCGACGCGGACGAAATATCCAAATTTTTATTTCGGATTTCTTTTTTCACTTGCTCAAAAATTATTTCGATTTTCTGATTCTGAATTTTCTCGATAGCCGAGCAAATTTCTTTTTCCTTGTCGTCTAACTTTTTGCGAAAGTCGCGGACTTCAACCAACTCTGCATTTTTCTTTTCCAATTTTTTATCTAACATTTTTAAATTCAACTGTTTCATAAAAATATTTTCCTTTCAAAATTTTTTCTCCAGCGGCTTTTTCAATTCGTTTTTATTAGCCGTCAAAAATTCAAATAAAGTTTGTTCATTGAACGTATACAACAACTTGCTTTTTTCTAAAATTTTTCCCGCGTATATCAATCTTGCCAAACGCCTCATTTCTTTTTCCGACTCCGATTCGTTTTCTAAATTCGCCATTTGATTTTCAATTTTTTCAAAGTCTGCAGATAAATTTTTTAATTGAGCCTTCAACCGCTCCGATTTTTCTCTCCTCAATTTCCCCTCACCGAAAAGAACTATAGCACAAAAAATTGGTTTTGGATCAAAATGCACTCAAATAGTGCAAAATGCTCTGAAATAGTGCATCGGGATTTATTTTTCTGTGCTATCATAGTCAAGCGAAGTTTTTTTGAGATGTTCACTTACACATTTCACTGTGTGAAACGTTGAAAATTACTGATTCTAACGCCGTTTCTCGGCGAAAAACTTTGCCATTCGCTGTCGCTCATTGAACCTGCGGTTGGCTGTAAAAAATTTTGAAAGGAGGCAAAACTTCATGGCGATGTTCCATTTCAGACTTAAATCCGACAAAAAACCTGACGGCACTAAAGTTTCTGCCGTCCAACACGTCGATTATATTCGCCGTGAAGGTAATTTTGCCAACATTGAACAATGGCAAGAAAATAATAAATTCAGTGGTAATTTCATTTCCTCTGCTCAGACCGAAAATATTCTCAACGGACAAAATATTCTTCTCTATAAAACCGACGAGTTTGGTTCTATCAGAAATTCTCCGAACAGAATTGAAGTCACGGAAAATTTTTCTCCCACCACTCTCGCCATCGCTTTAACTCTTGCTGACAAAACAATGAATCATCAACCGCTTATTATTTCAGGCTCTCC
>CAJOCT010000161.1 GCA_905236725.1 uncultured Selenomonadaceae bacterium
TAAATGGCGGCGAAGTTCGGCAACAGTGAATTTGGTACCGCGAATCAGTTTTTTGTTGAAATATGCCAAGTCAAAAAATTCGCAAACTTCTTTATGTCCGTAAATAAAATCGCAAGCATAATCCATCGCCTGTTGCCGTGTTACTTCTTGCCAATCTCCGCCTTCTTTGTAACGAATTTCAATCATTTCCGATATCCTCAAAAACGACGGGCAATTTTTCTTTCAAGATTTTTAAAATTTTCATTTTTTTGTTCCTCTCCTTAGGCGGAATTGCACTCGATAAAATACCCGGCATAGTCGCAAATAGTTGTCGGGTGCGAATTGCCGCGAACGGAAACCATGCAGATGTGATGTTGTCCCCTTTTCCACGTCCACAAATCTAATACAGCCGACGCCCAGCCAATGTTCCAATTCCCTAAACTCTCTCGGAGCTCCCGGAGCGTAGCGGCAATACACACCGACACAGCCGCCCGCCCGTGTTTCTGCAGACATTCCGTAAAAACTTCCGCATGGTTGTAGCGATTGATTTTTTCCATGTCTTTTGCGGTTTCTTTGAGTTTTTTGACTATCTTTACCCGTTCCAATCTGTCTGTCGGGTGACCCAAAAACTGCTTAATTTCTTTTATCAGTTCCTTGTCCGGCATATTGCCCGGCATACGTCACACACTCCTTTCGTGTTCTCATCCGGTAGGATTATTTGCCGCGAAATTTTTTCGCGTCGGCTTTTTTGCCGGCGATAACTTTTTTTGCACAATCGGACGAACAAAATTTTCTGTTCGGAATAACCGTTTCAAATTTCTTTTTGCAACATTCGCAAATTTTAATCATGACGCGTTCCCTCCCTGCATTGTCAAAATTTCCTCATATGACTTGCCCATAAAAACCAACGCCATATATTTGCCGTAAGACAAGCCGCACTCGTCAGCCTTGCGAATATTTTCATTGAACGACGGCTTTTCGTACCGTCTTTTTGGCTTTTTTGGATTTTTCTTTTGCCTTTTTTTAAGGTAATATCGGCGCAACGCATTGGCGCAAGCTTGATTAAGGTGTGCTTTTTCGGAACATTCCGCCGAACAATATTTCCGGTTTCCGTGTGACGGCGAAAAATTTTTCCCGCAGAGCGGACAAACTTTTTCCATAAGTCATTCCTTATTCCAATCACCAAGTAAACGAATAACCGACAGATTTTTCGGTATCGTGCTTGACGCGTTCTTTCTCTTCTTCTTGTTTCGCGTTGTTCCAAGTCGTAACGTCGCCTGTTAAGTATCCCGTTATGCGGCGAATACGTTCAAACTTTTTTCCGCGTACCGTGTAATCGCAAGCAACCTTGCCATCGTCGCTCAAGGAAACTTTGAGCGTCGTCAACCTGCCCTGCGGAAATTTTCCTTTTGCGATGCCGACGTAATTTTTCAACTCTTCAAGGTCGAAAATCTTTTCGTCGGCGATAACTTCAACGTTATCAATTATCATAAAAAATCATCTTCCTTTCATTTACCTTGTGTAAAATCACTTACCGTGTTAAAATTCTTATCATTTTTTTTATTTTCTTGAGGAGGGTGTTGTAATGAAAATTTTTAATATGGACGAAGAATTTGTCCGTAAACAGTGTGAGCCGGGCGAAGTACAACATGATTCAAATCAACCCGTGTACCCGGACAAAAATTATTGGGAAGTCATGCTCAAAAATTCCGCCGAGATGTCGAACGATAAAGACGCTCAAAAAATTTTCCGCAACGCCTTCGGGGACGGGGGCGGCATTTAATGAACGGTGAAAATTTTCCGAATGATTGTTACATTCCCCTCGACCTTAAGTCTTGCTTTGAGCAAGTCAGATACATTGACCAACATCTCACCGATTATTGCCGACTTCACAATATCGACAAAACGAAAATTCAGACGAACACTCATGCACTGAAAGAAATTGTTACGCGGATTGACCAACGCAAACTTTATTTTCACATCTTCCATAACCGTATGCACCCCAACGAGTACAAAATGACGGCTTTACTGATTTATTGGGTGTTGAAGTTGCGCCCGTTTTGGATCCCGGTGCGGCAAGACTTCAGCAAAACAAATTTTGAAATTGCCGCCAACATTAACGATAATTTTTGTGTCTATCTTTTTTTGAACACCGTCCGAACAATGAACCCGTCGGCTTACAAAAAGATAACGGCGGAATATTTGAAGGAACTTGCCTATTCATTCCGTTTTCGCGACTTGAGCAAAGAATCAATTTACTTGATTTTTGACGCGCTGAATAATTTTTGAAATTAAGGTCTGCCGCCCGGCAGATTTTTTTTATTCTTCCTCTACAAACAATTTCGTGACGGTCTGCCACTTGCCGCCGCTGAAAAGGAAAATCAAATTTTTCTTGAACCGGATAAGATAGCCGGAAATTTTTCTCCGTGTAATCGGAGTGAAACCGTAAAATTTAACCCGTTTCATTTTTATCTTCTCCTCCCTTCACGAACATCAAAGTACAGGCGATGCCGGAACAAACTCCGCAGAAAAACGGAATGATTCTTTCCGGCTGATAAATGCAACAGGCAACTTGAAAAATCGTTAAACAAATTTTCTGTTCAAAAGTTTTTTAATCATTATTTCACCTCACAAAAATTTTCTTGCCAACCGAGCGGCGCGGGTGATAAAATTCCGGAAAAATCGGAAAGGAGTTTTTAAAATGTTTGACAAAAAAGAAATCAATCAAAATTTCCTTACCCGTCACTCGACCGACTTCAACGAGGAAACCCGGCTTGCGATGCGCGAGGCGCGGCTCATTTCCGAAGGTAAAATTCCGTCGAAAACTTTTCACTCCGTCCGAGACCTCTTGAAAGACTTGAATAATGATGTTGACGATTAAACGAACAACAAGATTTAAAAAAGATTTTAAACGCTTAATGAAACAAGGACGCGAAATGTCTCCGTTGATTGAAGTTATTTCACGGCTTGCCGCCGGTGAAACTCTCGACGAAAAATTTCGCGATCACGAATTGACAGGCGATTGGAAAGGTTTTCGTGAGTGTCACATCAATCCGGATTGGCTTTTAATTTATCTCATCAACGAAACGGATTTAATTTTGACGCTCTCCCGCACCGGAAGTCACAGCGAATTATTTTAAGCCGATTGACGGCTTTTTTTATTGCTCATTTTCGACTTCCTCAAAATA
>CAJOCT010000162.1 GCA_905236725.1 uncultured Selenomonadaceae bacterium
CGCATTTGCATACATTTAGCCGAAGAAAAACTTTATCCGAGCGTTTCATACGAAAAAATTTGGTCTGAACTGCAAAACGACGGGCGATTTATCGAATGTTACCACAGAATTATTGTCAACATGGATTTTATCAAGTACATGGAGGGCGAAGACTTCATTTTGAATGATAAAACCCTGATTCCGATTAGTCAGCGCAAAAGTAGAGACTCAAAACGCAAATATATGCGTCATTTGCTTAACAGTTGCCTTTGAGCAATGAAAAAAGCCTCCGAAATCGTTTTGAACTGATTTTGAAGGCTCAAACACAAAAATTTTGTCCGTTTGAAAGCGCAAAGTGCAAAATTCCAAATATGGAATTTTTAAATTCTCCAATACATGACGACCTTGAATAACCTCCCCTCCAATTTAAAATCAGTGTAAGCGTCGTATTTCTCGCTGAATAGTTTAAGCGACGCGATACCGAACCCGTGACCTTCTGCAGAAGTTTGCGGGTAATTTTTTTCATCGAAACGAACCGTCGAATCGCAAGAGTTGATAATTTCAAGGACGCATTGTCTTTCGATACTTTGAATCGTCACCGAGATAATTTTTTCGCCGGATTTTTGCTTTGAGCAAGCGTTGATAGCATTTTCCAAGAGATTGGAGAGGAGCAAAGCCAAATCGCTTTCATCTGTCGAAAGTTTTTCGGGCAAATTTATCTTCGTGCTGACTTTTATGCCCAAATTCTCTGCGCGACTTACGTAAAACGATAAGGCAGCGTTCAAAAGCGGCGTTTGACAAAAATTTTTGACCTTAGTCCTGCCCAGCAAAGTTTCCTGCTTGTCTACGTAATCTTTAGCCGCGTCTAATTCATTTTTCTGAAGCATGACGGCGATTAAGCGATAAGAATGCCTTAAATTGTGGCGCATTATTGCTACTTTCTCGCGACCTTCCTGCATTAGGCGGTTATACTCTTTCAAAACCGTTAATTGCTCCTGCATTCGCTTAAAATTTAGTTCCGTACGCTTTTGTTCTTGTAATTGCTCGGTCGTCAGCAGAATATGGCGATAAAAAAAGAAAAATACAATCGGCAAATAGAATCTGGATAATCTTTCCTGCCAAGAATGAATCAACGGTTCCTGCGACCAGAGGAGCAACACCGGAATAATCATTGCAAACGGAAAAAAGGCTACGAACTTACCGTAATCCTCGAAAAATTTCTGTGGCGGCAGTAAATTTACGAAGAAACGCCTTGCAAGCGGGAGACTGACGACGAAAATCATCAAATACACTATTGCATGAGCAAAAATTATCTCTTGTTCGCTTTCAAACAGTTGTATGACGATTATCGCGGCGAAATTATGCAAAATAAGCGTCCAAACTCTCGACATACCGAAAACAAAGACATGTTGAACAAAATTTCTGCGAATCACCGTCACAAAAACTGCAAAGCACGGAATCAAACCCATAATCAAAACGAATTTATAAACCGGCGCATGAATTCCATACTGCGAGAAGATAAAAACATTGCCGACACTACAGAAAATACTCCAAACAAGAAAACCGCCCGCCAAATTTTTCTTTTCGGCGCGGTTTATGCCATTACTGAAGGCAAAATACATCAAGCAGAAATCAGAAAGCAGAATCGCTACTGATAAGACAGATAAACACTCAATCATTTCATCTCTCCGAAAAAATTTTTCCACGCATTATATCACACAAAAAAATTTTTTGAGGTGTTCCCTACTTTTACAACTCCTATTTCTATTTTTTCCTCTACTTCCTCTGTACATAAATTCTCCAACGTATTTTCTTTTACCTTCGTAAATATTTTTCTTAAACTCATATTGATAAAACCTCCGTCAAGAATTAAAATTTGACGGGGGTGATTTTTTATGCGCGTTGGATATGTTCGCGTTTCCACCGTTGAGCAAAGCGAAGAACGCCAGATTGTCGAACTTAAAGAAAAAGCTGGCGTCGAAAAATTTTTTGTTGATAAAGTCTCTGCCAAATCTGCCATGCGTCCCAAATTCGATGAGATGATGAATTTTCTACGCGAAGGCGATGAACTGATTGTCTCCGAATTTTCTCGCCTTGCTCGTTCCACTATCGACTTGCTTAACATTGTTGAAACCCTGACAAAAAAAGATGTCAAAGTCCGCAGTCTCAAAGAACAGTTGGATTCTTCCACTCCTCAGGGAAAGTTTATGCTGACCATCTTCGGCGCGATTGCTGAATTTGAACGCGAATTGCTTTTGCAACGTCAGCGCGAAGGTATTAAGCTTGCTCAAGCCGCTGGCAAATATAAAGGTCGCAATGCTAAAAAATGTCCTAAAGATTTCGATTTCTATCGGCAAGGCTATTACGAGCGTAGTTACACTGTGACCGCTATCGCCAAGCATTACAAAGTTTCTCGTCCTACCGTCTATAAGTGGTTGAAAGAATCGAAAAAAAAGAAATGAACCTTATGTAAAATTTTCTTGAAACATGTTAAAGGATTATCCTTCACCACGTCGAAGTAACTCAAAAA
>CAJOCT010000163.1 GCA_905236725.1 uncultured Selenomonadaceae bacterium
TTTCGATGACACCTCCGACGGAAGAAGATATGAGTATTGTCAAATTCGTGCGGAAGGAGTTGACCAGATGAGCTTGCGAGACTCGATTAAGGATTTACGCAATGCCGCAAAACGTTTAGACACTGCCAATTTCAATCCGCAAATGAATGCGCTTGAAAAATTTTTAGAAGGAATCAAGGTTGATAAGCCTGCATTACCCCCTGAAGACGTTTTGAAAAAACTTTTGACAAAATATCTGCTCGGAGAAAATTTGGACTCCAAAGACCGCCGAAATTTACCGTTTATAATTTACGAGCAAGAGATAACTTTCAACGACACGGTAAAAATTTTGAATGTATTGGATTTTAATCGGACAAGTCATTTGCGGCGCGTAGTCAGCGTGTATCTTTTGAATTACGACAACACGCCCAAGACAAAGCTTTTGAGAGAGCGATTGAATGTTGTTCGTGAAGTCGATTCGGTATCGTTAAAGAAAATATTTGCGTCGCGAGAAAATCTTTTTATGGAAAATCATATGGCGAATATGGAAAAACTTTTCGCGCAAAAACTAAGTGTAGCTAAAGTGCTTGAGACGTTCGGACTATCGAACTTTTATAAGGCGTCAAATTTCATTCAAGCCGCAATCGTGAACTTCTTTCAAATCAACAAAAATATGTCCGCGCAGTTTGAAATTTTGGACGAACTCGACGCCGAGTTTGATACATACAAAAATATTTTTCCGTACATTGCCGACGCGCTGATTCAATCGGTTGCTTTCACGAATCTAGGCAAGAAGAAATGCATAGAAATTTTTTACCGGCGATTAGGCGATCCGCGTTTTGGTTACATGCGCTTCAACTGGGATAAAATTTCAGAGAAATCCAAAGCTATTTTTCTGCGCTGGCTGGTTGAGGACGACCTGGAAATTTTCTTCAAGATTATCAAACAAACAGCATTAGACCGAATGTGGCGTTATCGCGAGAAATTTTGGCGAGCGTATCTGCCTCATATAAGTAGCACATGGATTTTTTTAGGCAGTGATGCCAAACGTGTCGCCAGACAGCTAGGCGATAAAAATATGGGGCACGGCAGTCTGGACGGCGGCGCAAGTGACCAGAGTGTTTTTGTTTTTCAAATTGGACAATATATTTTCTCGGAGTGGAGCCACAACGGCAAGTTGCGAGTTTACACAACGGAATCTGCGAATCACTTTTTTGGTTTAAGTTCACTGAGCAAATGGGAAATTAACGAAAACTTTGTCGAGGCATGGATTCATTCCAGTCCAGGAACTTATTCTTGGCAAAAGAAAGTCAGTGAATGGCTTAAGATAAATTGCGGTGTCAACAAGACGGAAAATGATTGGGGGCTTAAAGATTGAACAACATTTGGCAGGAACGGACGGAAGGTTATTTTTTCCCGCACGAAAACTTATCAGCGGCAGTTAAATCGAAATTGGAAATGCTCAGCTTAGACGACAACGCGCAGATGTCAGACTCCGGCACATTAATTCCGTTTGAAAAATCCGTTCTTTTATCGGAGGAAGACGCTGAACTTTTGAATTTACCGCCGCATAATCCTTATCAAATGTCCATTTGGACTGAAGGATATATCGGCAGTAAAAATTTCAAATATGTCGTTGAGTTTTTGAATCCTGACAGTCGTCCCGTTGTTAATCCAAAAATTAACGGCGCAATTCTTCATATTGGTAGCGAAAATCTTTTTCGACTCAACGCGGACCAATTCGCCCTTATTAACTTGATAAAAATCGGCAATGAAAGTTCCTCACGCGAGGATATTTTTTTGACAACTCATCATATTCAAAAACACGCGGCGGCGACCGATGCGAAACTTTGCGAATACATTTCGGCGGATAAGGCAAAAATCGTCGTGCCCGATAAACTAAGTGTAGACTTCATAGATTTTTCGAGTAACACGGTTAAAGTTCAGCCGATACTTTTAGAAAATCGCGATGGACAGTTGGAACGAATTGACAATGCGTCATTTCAGGAAGCTTTTGGTAATCGCAAAAAAATTCTAAGCTCATACAGGGATAAAGACGGTACGAGATACATTTTCACTGAAAATCTACGCGACGGACTTTCGCAAATTAAATCTGTTGATACGCTCAGCAAAGACGAAGCCGACCGCTATAAACTTCAACCGAAAGAATTATTTTCGGGCGAAGCATTTGATTTCAGCTACTCCGAGCGCGTCGTAGGACTTGAGGAAGTAAAATTTTCTTCGTACTATAGTTCGGAAGGTGCCAAAATAAATTGGGTTGACAAGGAAGAAAAGTTTCATGATGAGCCTCCAAGAGAACCGTCGCCACCTAGAGAACCGAGAGAACGTCCAAAAATTTTCGCATTAAAGATAAAGGAAAACTTTGAGCGCATTGATTACGAAAGAAATTTAGCAGAAAGAGTGGTAGAATTTTTCGCTGACGTACTTCGCCCCGAAATAAAATTGTTGCCCCATCAAAAATTAGGCGTGGGACTAATGGCGCAACTTTGGCAAAGTGGTTGGCATGG
>CAJOCT010000164.1 GCA_905236725.1 uncultured Selenomonadaceae bacterium
GACAAAAACTGACGTGCTGGAGCGATATAAAAATCAAGACCGACACGAAGAAAAAAGTCCGAGAGAAAAGAAAAATCCGTTCAAAGTGTACAGACGCGGCTGTTCAAATTATTTTATAATCGGTTGTAAGTTTGGCAAGGAATATGTAGATATGCAGTCGCCGTTTGAAAAAGCTGAAGAGGCGTTTGCTTATATGGATTCGCATATGAAAGAACTGGAAGAAAAATTGAAAAAATATTGTGAAGTACCGTATGAGCGAGAATCTGAAAATAGTCCGCGAGTTGGCAAGTTGAAACGCGAAGAAGATGTAACGCCGGAAAAATTTCAAGAAACATTCGGATTTCGCGGAGTGGAATTTGGCGAGTGGGTGGAAAATAAAAATCGGCAGGAAAATTTAAATCAGGCGTACGATGCGTTGATGGATATGTCGGAAGTATTAAATTTGCCGCCGCGAGCGTTGTCGTTGAACGGTAGTTTGGGATTGGCATTCGGTTCGCGAGGAACAGGCGGGCAAAATGCACCGTTGGCACATTATGAGCCGATAAAAGTTGTAATAAATTTGACGAAAAAAAACGGTTCAGGGAGTTTGGCTCACGAATGGTTTCACAGTTTGGATAATTATTTCGGTAAAAAAGAAAAAATTTCCGAAACGGCGATGATTACGCAAAATTTTATGCAGGAAAAATCGGAAAATGTAAGTACGGAAGTTCTGGAAGGATTTAAGCTGATTCATTCAGTTATAAATCAAAGCGAAATGTTGTCACGCTGTAAAAATTTGGATAAGCACAGGAGAGAAAAGTATTGGACGTTGCCGGAAGAAATGGCGGCGAGGGCGTTTGAAGTTTATCTGAAGTCGAAGTTGGAAGAAAAAGGAATCCGCAACGATTATCTTGTAAATTTTCGCAGTGAAGAATCGTGGGCGGGGGCGACGGAAAAAAGTTTTAAAATGGAGGATACATATCCATATCCGACGGCGACAGAAATGGAGGACATCAAGACGGCGTACGAATATTTATTTGATTCGATAAGATTTAAAATGCATGATAAAAATTGTGAACTTTATTCCGCGTCGGCAGAAAATATTTCGGAGATGTTGAAAGAGTCAAAACTTTTGCCTGAGAGTGATTTAAGTTCGGAGCAAGTCGCACTGAAAAAAATGAGCGAGGAAGTTTTTGAAATTGAATTGAAATATTTTGAAGGTTCGCCGAAATTGCACGGCAGGTACGATGAGGATAAAAATATCATTTATATTAACAGAGACGCGGAAACATCGTTAGATTGGACGTTTTGGCACGAGGCATTTCATATAATGAAGAATGAAGAGCCGGAACTTTACGAAGATATTTTGAAACACGTTGAAAGTTGCGAAATTTTTACGAGTCAGCAAGTTGAAAATTATCGCAAGGCAGTGAATCAGCCGAATTTGAAAAAATCGCAAGTAGTGGAAGAAATGCTCGCCGATGCGTTTGCCGATTTGAAAATAGGACGCAGGATTGTAGAAAAAATCTTGGAAAAAAATCAGAGTTTGGCAGAAAAATTTGTAGATTTTACGAAAAAATTGTTGGACGGAGTAAAAAATTTTTTCAAAGCAAAAGAAGTGCGGGAAAAATATCCCGAAGTCGCCTTGACGAACAAACAATTTAAAAATTTTGTCCAGAGAGTTGACGAAAATATTTGCAGTGTGCGAGGAACGAAAAAACTTTCGGTCGGCTATAAAATTTTGCAGTCGCCTTACAAATATTCGCCGAAAAAACAGAAAAAATTTGATGTTGAGACGGCGGCGGAATTGACAAAAAAATATTCTGCGGAGTCGGTGCGAAATCTGATTCAGGAAATGAGTCCGCTTGGAAGGAAAAATAAAAATTACGGAAGAGAAATTTTGCAGGAAGTGCAATCACATGGGAGGTAAGAATTTGGAAGAAAAATTTTGCGGAGTTTGGGGACAGTTACGAGAAGAATATTTGAAAGAAAAAGAGCCGGAGTTGTACAAATCGCTGATTGAAAGAGGTAAATTGGAAGAGTATTTGACAAATTATCAGGTAGCGTATTCAAATCGTGCGGAAAAAATGGCAGAAAAATTAGCTGAAGAACGCGGCGTAACAGAGGAACTTTATCAAAACGATCCGCTGGAATGGATTTTGCAATCGGAAAAAATTCAAGAGGACATCAGAGCAAAATTAGCCGAAGAAATTCAAAAATAAAAAAATGGCGACTTGTTTGGGAAAAGGACAAGCCGCTTTTTTATTTGCAGGAAAACTTTTGATTATGTTGAAAAAATTTTTTTGAAATCTTGGAGGTGAAATTATGAAAAATTACAGCGATGAAGAAATTAAAAAGCTTGAAGAGGAATATCAAAAAATTTTAGATGAAAATCCGAATATGAGTTGGAAAGATTTTGCAAAAAAAATAAATTCTCTTCATCATAAAGATAAAATTTATTTTCAAACAAAAATGCTTGGAGAGGAATAACTACTCATTATGATGAAAATTTTTCTATTGATGATGAGGCAGACAGCTACATAATATTTAATACGATTGAACTTTTGCCAAAAGATTCTTATTATTGGTGGGGGATTTATTATTTTTTCAAAAATGACAAAAAAAATTTAATAAAGTGTATTGATAACTATATTTCAGGTAATGTTGGCATTGAAATAAATGAAAGTGAATTTGTCGTTTATTTTCTTGTAGTCTATAAAAATGCTTATTGCGGATTTTGGAAAAAACTGTCAGAGCTTTTCAAAAAATATAATGTTCCTAACGGAGAAAAACTTAGTAATTTATTTGAGGATTTTTACTACAACTGCAAGAATTATGACGAAAAAGAAAATTTGCTGGTGAATTACGTTCAAGACAATCCCGAAACAATTTTGGCGAAAGAATTTTTGGGAGAGCTGTATTGTGATGAAAAAATAAAGCGTTGGTATAATGCAATTCCAATGCTTGAGCAAGTAGCAGGAAAATCTGTTTTTTATTTTTATGAAGATATTTATTTCGATCTTGCTTGGTGTTATGGAAAAGTTAAAAATTATGTTGAGGAAGAAAAAAATTATAGAAAATGTCTTGAACTTAATCCAAATTATCAGAATTATGGACTAGCTTTAAATAATTTGGGATATTTGCTTTATAAACAGCATAGGCTTGATGAGGCAGAAAAACTTATTTTAAAATGTCTTGATGAAGAACTTGAAACTTACTACGCGCCGAATAATCTTGTGAGAATTTATTTGGCTAAAGGACAGGTTGAAAAAGCCAAAAAATTTATTGCGACAAAAAAATTTAAAGTTTCAAAGTCTTTAGTTGATAAAGTTAAGAAATATTCCTCAAAAAATAATTTTATTGACGAAGAAATTTCCGATGATGAAGGCATTGCGGAAAATAAAAAATTTTATCGCGGCGAAACAAAAATTGAGCAATTTACAAGCGAAAAAATTTTGGAAGATGAACTTGTAATGCGTCTTGAGTCCGGTAAAGAAATTTTCGGATTGAATTTAAAAATTTATCACGGAGATTTTTACGGCAGGCAGTATCCTTTTTTTGACGGAAAAAATAAACGTCGACTTGATATTTTGTGCGAGGACGATCAGGGGAATTTTTATATAATTGAGCTGAAAAAAGACAGCGGCTATGGTGATGCATATCGGCAAATTAAAAATTACGTCGATTATTTTGAAAAAAATCGCGTGAAGAAAGGCAAAAAAGTTTTTGGTATTTTATGTTTGAACTCGCCGACCGAAAAACTTTTGCAAGATGTTCGGAAAGATAAACGAATAAGATTGTTTGAATATAAAATTTCTTACGACGAGTTAATTTGAGAAAAAAATTAAATCTCCGATGAAAAATTTTGTCGGAGATTTTTTTTATTTTGTTCGATAGAAAATATAGAAAAAAATTTTTTTAAAAATTGCTCAGAAGTCGAAATTTGTCTTGAAAAATAAAAAATAGTGTGCTGACGCGAAATACGATTTTTGTCAAAACGAATTTTTGTAATGATTAAATTATTTTTGGAGGAAAAAATGAAAATATTGTCGTGGAACATAAACGGGCTGATTTCTTTTGTCGAAAACCAATCGTATCGAGAAATTGAAAAAATCGACGCGGATGTAATATGTTTTCAAGAAACACGGACGCGGAGAAGAATGACAGCAGTGTCGGGATATTGTCATTATTTTAATCCGTGTGAAAAAGACGGCTTGCATGGAACGTTGACGATGACAAAAACTGAACCGCTGAATGTCATTTATGGAATCGGCGTGAAGGAGTTAGATGCGGAAGGCAGAGTTTTGACGGTCGAATTTCCGACGCTGTTTGTGGTGAATTGTTATGTGCCTCGCGCGGAGAGTTTGGAGCGACACGAATTTCGCAGAAAATTTGACGACGCATTACAAAGTTTCGTAAAAAATTTATTGGATAAAGGCAAGCAGGTAATTTTGTGCGGAGATTTTAATGTGTTGCGGACGGAAATTGATATTTATCCCGAAAATGAGCGGGAACATTACGCGTTGCAAGGAATAATCTCGGACGAGCGGTCGAATTTGGAAAATTTAATGGAAATCGGATTTGTGGACGCATTCAGATTTAAATATCCGAAAGAAAAAAATTCTTACACATTTTGGAGCAATCGGCGTTACAAAAGAAAAGAAAATCGCGGTTGGAGATTGGATTATTTTTTTGTGTCGAAAAATGCAGTGGAGGCGATAAAAGAAGTAAAACATTTGACGGAAATTTACGGCTCGGATCACGCACCGATTTTATTGGAATTGGAAAATTTTTATTCGGACGATGACTTGGCGGAAATTTGGAATAAAAAAAACTTTGGAAGAATATCAAAAAGCATTAACGCGAGCCGTTCACGAAAAAAATTCCCAAAAAATTGAAAATATCCAAAATATGATCGTGAACTCAAAAATTATAAAAAGATTGGCGGTTCGCAGTGTTTCAGGTAAAACAAACACGGTCGGCGTTGATAACGTTCGCTGGAATACTTCGGTTGAAAAATTTTTGGCGGTGGGGAAATTAAATAAAAAACCGTACAAAGCAAGCCCGTTGCGGAAAATAATTTTAATCGATAAAGGCACGGGAAAAGAAAGATATATCGGAATGCCGACAATGTACGACCGAGCGATGCACAAACTCTACTCGTACGCCCTCGCGCCGATAATGGAGGCGACAAGCGAAAAATTTTCATTCGGATTCAGAAAATTTCGTTCGACATTCGATTTGCACGAAAAATTAAAAGAAATGTTGACATCGCCGACTGCGCCGCAATTTATCGTAAAAAGCGACATAAAATCATTTTACGCGACGATTCAGCACGATTGGCTGATGAAAAATATTCCGATGGACAAAGAAATTTTG
>CAJOCT010000165.1 GCA_905236725.1 uncultured Selenomonadaceae bacterium
ACCCATCATCCCGACCATTCCGGTTTTTGGTGCCAGATAAAAAGCCTCCAGCGTTTTCATCAAGACAGATTTATCCAAATATGACACAGGCGAAGTAATATAAATTTTATATTTTGCATCGCTCTTTTTTTGAATGTCGTTAAAAGAGGCGGCAAAATTTTTCTTGCCGATTATCGAATGTATTGTGCATTCAAAATCTTGCGGAATGATGGGACCAATTTTTGTAATAATTTCAACCTGTCTGTCAGATTCGGCTTTATCTTTACAAAGCAGAATCAAAAGCATTTTATTTTCGTTTAATTTTTTTGCCAACTGCACCATTCTCCTTCAGATAAAACGAAATGAAATTATTCTACTCAAGTAGAATAAAATTTAGGGAATAACATATAAATCGAGTTCCAACAAGTTTTGTGTTCTATGTTCACGAAGATAAAAACGCGCGTCTTTATAAACACTTTTTATAAATTGAGGAATAGTAATCAAATCTTCTTTTCTGTGATAAACACTGATCGCAAGAGTCGGTTTAGAGCGTTTCAGTGTCTGTATCGCTCCGTTCAGTGCTTTGAGTTCAGCCCCTTCAACGTCCATTTTAATAAAAGTAACCTTTTCACCGCCGACGATATTATCAATGCTGTCAACATTTACAATAGTATTTCCGTCTTCAGAAATGAAAAAACTGGTTGATTTTCGTGAATTAAATTTCAAAGTTTCTTTTTTGTCCCAAATGCCGCAGTTACAAAGAACAATATTTTTATATTCGTTGTCTTTAATCATCTGTTGAAGTTTTATAAAGTTTCCGTTATCAGGTTCAAACGCAAAAATTTTTTTGTAATTGCCGCCGACAAAGTCGATAAATTTTTCTACACTGTCACCGTTATACGCTCCGCAGTCAACAAATATAGCATCTCCACGCGTAATCGAATCACGAGTCAATTCATTAAAATACTCTTTCGGTTCAAAGATGCTTTCAAGATAAGACGGGACAAGCGAAAGATGCGCTTTCAAATAAATCATGAAAGTTTGTCTGGAAGTATCATCTGACAATAAGCTGTAAGTTTCAAAAAATTTATCTTTTTCGCTGATAATTTCGTCGTAAGTCAGAGTATAAAATTTTTCTTTTATAAATTCATAGATAAAACAGCCTGATCTTTCTGCAAGTCTGTCTTTTGCGTTTTGCAGGGCAATTCTGTTAGCGAGTCCTCTAATTACGACAAAATTTTTTGATTTATCGTTGAAAATTTCTGAAATACTGTAAATCGGACGATTAAGATAAAATGTATTCGAAGTATAATATTGTTCATCGACCAAATAGCCGTCAATTTTAACACCGTGAGCATTGAAAATATCTGTAACTTCTTTGGCATAATTTCCTGCGCCGAAAATAAAAATAGGCAAGCCGTGAGCAACAATATTTTTCACAAATTTTTTTCTTTCGTCAGCGGCAACGGCAATTTCTTGCAAAAATTCTTTTTCCGTCAACAAAAAAATCACCTCTTAAATTTTTTCAAGTTCACTGTAAATAACTTTTCCCGAGGAATTTTTCGGAATTTCTGCGATAAATTTTACTTCAAATGCCGAAGGATGTAAATTTAATTTTTCGCTTAGGAAGGGGACAACGTCTTTCAAAAATTTTTCGTCCGTGATAAAAATTTTCATTTTATCGTCAATGCCCGTCGCCGCAACTTCGATATTAAATTTTTGTCGCAAAATATGTTCGACTTCTTGAAGATTTATTCTCTTGCCAAACATTTTCAAAAATCTTTTCTTTCTCCCGACGATTGTGTAAAAATTTTCCTCGTCGAATTTTGCAAGGTCGCCGGTTTCAAGTCTGCCGCATCTTTCGTCGCCTTCAATTAAGTCTTCGCCGCTCTCTGCGTAACCCAAAGAAATATTTTCGCCGTAATAAATCAACTCGCCGACTTTTTCGGGCGTTGAAATAATTTTTCCGTCGCCGTCGACAAGTTCAAATTTTCCGCCCGGTATGGCAATTCCCATCGAGCCGAATTTTTCCAAAGATTTTTCTGCGGGCAAATATCCCATTCGAGCAGTTGCCTCCGCCGCCCCGTACATTACGAAAAATCTTTTGTCGTTTTGACTCGCATACTCGGCAAATTTTAAATGTAATTCGGGATCCAATTTTCCGCCCGCTTGAGTTATTTTTTTCAGCGCGGGTAAATTCATTCTGAAAAATCTGAGTCGCATTAACATTTCAAAAGTATAAGGCACTCCGTTAAAATTCGTGACTTCAAAATTTTTCATCAGTTGCCAAAATTCTTTTTGAAATAAAGTTTTATCCGTCACGACAATCGACGCGCCGGAAAAAATATGAGTGTTGATAATTGAAAGCCCGTAAACGTAACTCATCGGCAAATTCGTTATCGCGCGTTCATTCTCGTCAATTTTCAGATATTCGACGATTGATTTTGTGTTGGATAAAATATTTTTGTAAGATTGGCGGACAAA
>CAJOCT010000166.1 GCA_905236725.1 uncultured Selenomonadaceae bacterium
TTTATTTCAAAAGTCGGTTCATAAAAATCATTTTGCCGCTCTCATTCAACTTACCAACGAACGAGCAACTTGCGAAAATAAAAAGCCGACTTTGGGCGTTGACATCACTTTTTCCTGCCCTAAATCTGTTTCCATCTTGCAAGCTGTTTCGCCAGAATACAGAGAAATTGTAAATAAATGTTTGGCTGAAACTACCGACGAATTGATTTCTCTCATCGAACAAAAATTTATTCGCACTCGTCGCGGTTACGAAGGTAAAAATCTCGAATATACTCAAAATTTTCTTGCCGCTTCTATAAATCATGAAGTCAATCGCAATGACGAACTTGACCGACATACTCATATTTTTATTCCCAACTTTACTCAGACCCGCGACGGCAAACTCCTCACTATCGACATCAAATTTCTTATGCAACAACAAAAACTTTACGGTGCAATCGCTCGTTCAAAACTCGCCTCGAAACTTCAACGCGAAGGCATCGAACTTGAATTTGATAATCCCGACAAAGGCATTTATCGCGTAAAAGGTATCAGTCGTGAAATTGAAGAGTATTTTTCCCAACGCACTGCTGAAATTATTAGTGAACAAAAAAAGTTGGGCGATGATAATGCGGCTACTGCTCAACTTGCCAACCTCAAAACTCGTAAAGCCAAAAATCATAAAGTCGATTTAGATAAAATTTTTTCTTCGACTTCCGATTTTCTCAAAAAATCTGATGTTAAAATTCAACGACAAGAAGAAATTTCTCCCGCTGATGTCAAAATCAAAAAACAAATCTTCAACGACGTTTTAGCCGAACTCGAACTCAAAAATTTTTCCTTCTCTCGCTCCGATATTATCCAAAAAGTTTTGAACGCAGGTTTAATCGCTCAAATTCAACTCACCGACGTTCAAAAATTTATCAACCAAAGCAAACGCATAAGACGCACTACCGACGAGCACGGAAACGAAATTTTTATTTCTATCGCCAACGAGAAATGCGAACAAGATTTACTCGAACTTCTCACACTCGGTCAAGGTAACGGGCAAGCCATTGACAGTTTGACCGCCGATAGACTCCTCGACAAAGTTGTTGCTAAAAAAAATTACACGCCGAATCAAGAGCAAGTCAATGCCGTTTTGACTTCCCTCACTTCTAAAAATTCTTACGTCGCCACTCAAGGTCTTGCCGGTGTCGATAAAAAAATAGCGTGAATTTTTTCTTCACGCTCAAAATAAAATATTCTTAAATGCCGATGATAATTTTTTCTGCGATTGAGATTAAATTTTCACGCCTCACCGTATCTTTCGTAATTTTCGCCGCCTGCAACAGAAATTTAATTTTTTTCTCTGCCGTCAATTCATTCTTAGAAATTTTTTCCGCCGACTTCTTGCCGGAAATTTTTTTGCCGCTGAAATAATTTAAAGCCAACTGCTCGTAAACTTCCCAAGCCTTTTTGGTTTTTAAACTTTTGGCAAAACGTGCCGCGCCCAACGTCGTCCAAAGATAAAAAACAGTTGCATTGGGATTTACAACCGCAAAATCCCCATTTGTCACTGAGTGACAATCAGTCATTTCGCGTTTAAAATCTCTCAACGCTTCGCCTGTAAGTTTCAAATAATGCTCGCCTTCGATAAATTCTTCCTTGTGACGCTGAAAAGTTTTGACGATGTTATTATTGGAACAGCCGTAAAATTTTGCAAGCTGTGCTGTCGTCAAAACCAATTCGCCATTGACTTGAGACGATTCAACTGCCCGACTTCGCCTTCGCCCTTTCCTTCGTAAATTGCAATTTGCACCATAAAAAACAGCCTCCTCTGAAAAAATTTTTGACAATTTCCACAGACTCGGCTATAATTCCCATAATTGAATATGGAAAAGCCAAGTCTGTGAAGTTCTGTTCAAGAGCATTTTAACACAGGCTTTTTTCATTGTCAAAATAAAAAATGCCGTCCGAATGCGGGCGGCTTTTTATTTTGACAAAAAAATGATAAGCGCATCGGCGTTCGCAACGGCTCTCGCGGTAAAATTCTCGACATTGATAACTTTGGAAAAATTACTTTGCAGACTGACTCAGGCAATATTATTTCTTTTCATTCCGATTCTTACAATTTTTTCGACTTGGGCTACGCTATGACCATCAACAAACTTCAAGGCGCGACCGTTCATAAAATCATTTGCGATGCCGATTCCAACTCTCATTTTGACAGAAATAAATTTTACGTCACAGTCAGCCGTGCCAAACTTGATGCGACCATTCTTACCGACGACAAAGATAAATTGCAAAATGACGCTCTTTCTTGGGCTTCCAAAATTTCTTCCGACGATTTTTTACACGAACTTGAAAGCCAAATCCAAGAAAATCAATCTCGCACTGTTCTTTCCGACTACATTTCTAAATCCCAACGCGCTCGCCTACTTCAACAAAAATTCTCTTCTACCGATCTCATTCAACACAACAGAAATTTAACTCGTGAAAA
>CAJOCT010000167.1 GCA_905236725.1 uncultured Selenomonadaceae bacterium
ATTCGCGGCGAAGTTTATATCACCAAAAAAAATTTTGAAAAAGTCAACGAACGCCAAAAAAATTTAAATTTGAAAATTTTCGCAAATCCTCGAAATTGCGCGGCAGGAACTCTTCGCCAACTAAATTCAAAAATTGTCGCCGAAAGAAATTTGTCGATGTTCGTTTTTAATTTGCAGAAAATTGACGGCGAAAAAATTATTTCTCATACCGACGCTTACGAATTTATGAAAAAAAATCGGATTAAAATTATCGAAAATTATTCTGTTTGCAAAAATTTTTCGGAAGTTTGGGCGGCGATTGAAAAAATCGGCGAAAATCGAAAAAATTTGGACTACGATATTGACGGCGCGGTTGTGAAAATAAATAATTTTTCTCACCGCGAAATTCTCGGCGAAACTTCAAAATTTCCGAAGTGGGCGATTGCCTTCAAATATCCGCCCGAAGAAAAAGAAACCGTTTTGCAAAAAATTATTTTGAGTGTCGGTCGAACGGGTCGAATTACGCCGACTGCGATTTTTTCACCGATTTTTTTGAACGGCACGAAAGTTGAACGCGCGACTTTGCATAACGAAGATTTTATAAAAAATTTGGATATTCGCGTCGGAGACACGATAAAAGTTTTTAAAAGCGGCGAAATTATTCCGAAAGTCAGCGGCGTAAATATTTTAAAACGTCCGGAAAATTCTTTTGAGTTTAAATTTCCGGAAAATTGTCCTGCGTGCGGAGAAAAAATTATTCGTGAAAAAAATTCTGCTGATTTTCGTTGCGTTAATCCGAATTGCCCGGCGCAAATTGAAAATCACATTTTAAATTTTTGCAGTCGGAACGCGATGGACATCAAAGGGCTCGGCGAAAATTCCATTCCGAAGTTGATTGAAGAAAATTTTATAAAAAATATTTCCGACATTTATAAATTGAAAAATTTTCGTGCGGAGCTGATTGAGAAAAAAATTTTCGGAAAGGAAAAAGCAACCGACAATGTTTTGAACGCGATTGAAGAGAGCAAAAAAAATAATCCAGCTAAACTTTTGACTGGATTGGGGATTTTTGGCGTTGGAATTGCGGCGGCGAAAGATTTAATAAAAAATTTCGGCGGCATTGAGGAAATTTCTGCGGCGAGTTTTGAAGATTTGAAAAATGTTTCGGACATCGGCGAAATTACTGCGAATCACATAAAAAATTTTTTTGCGAATGAAGAAAATAAAAAACTTTTGGCTGATTTAAAAAATTTTGGCGTGAATTTAAAATCCGAAGAAAAAAATTTTGATTCTGTGATTGCGGGAAAAATTTTTGTCGTGACGGGCAAGTTGGAAAATTATTCGCGCGAAGAAATTTCAAAAAAAATTGAGGATTTTGGCGGCATTGTGAAAAATTCCGTCAGCAAAAAAACAGATTTTTTGATAGTAGGCGAAGATTCGGGCAGTAAATTAAAAAAAGCTCAAGAACTCGGCACAAAAATTTTATCCGAAAGTGATTTTGAAAATTTAATTGCGAAATGAAAAAAAATTTTTATTTCTGTCTTAATTTTAACCTTTCTTTAAAGATTTTTCTGTCGAGGTTTATCAGCATTTTGTTTTAAAAACTTGCTGTAAATTCGTCTGCGTTCGTGCGAGCAGACTATAAACAGGCTACAAAAATTAAATCCGATTTATCGCGTCCTTCGCCTCGTCCATCAGCGTCGCGCAGGTATGCCTTCCCGACAATTTTATTACAGGTACGCAGCAACTTCAATTTAATCACTTCTTGAAAAAATAATCCCGCTTTTGCAAATTATTGGTTTAGGAAGTGAAAAACTTTGAACAAAATAATTTTAACGGGCAATCTGACGAAAGGCTCAAAGGTTTTAATCGAAGGACGTTTTACGCGGTTGAAATGTGGAATTTGACGGCACGCCTGTTGACGATATGCCTTTTTAAGGAGTGAGAAAACTTTCGCGGCGATAGAAGTCGGTGAATTAAAAAAGATGTTCTTTCAAATTTTGATTCCCTGCTTGGCGAGTACGTGAGCAAGATTTTCGTGATAATCGAGTATCCTGTCATTTTCAGCGGCAACAGTTAAAGCACTTGAATCATCATCGTCAATTTCAATCGGTGCGACAGTTTCAATTTTGCCGGGATTCGGCACATCGGACAAGCCGAGCAAAATGCGTCAGCAACTTGTTTCTGAGTAACACCATAATTTTTTCTAAAACGTTTAATAGATTCTGCCACAGTCATTTTCATCAGCCCCTATATTTTTTACGGATTATATCACACAAAAAAAATCTGTATAATTGGCAATGTCAACAGAAAATAAACCGTAAAACACAAAGGAGAGGTTAAAAATGACGAAGTTCACTGCAAAAACCGCAGAGTCCGAAATTGAAAATGTGGCAGAATCGGAAAACTCCAACGCAAAACTTATCGCCTGCACTGACGATTACGCGGTTGATGTTGACGCGGCGACAGTCGAAA
>CAJOCT010000168.1 GCA_905236725.1 uncultured Selenomonadaceae bacterium
TCTCCAAGCATTTTTGTTTGAAAATAAATTTTATCTTTATGATGAAGAGAATTTATTTTTTTTGCAAAATCTTTCCAACTCATATTCGGATTTTCATCTGAAATTTTTTGATATTCTTCATCAAGTTTTTTAGTTTCTTCTTCGTTGTAAATTTTCATAAAATTTCACCTCCGAAAGATATTTTTCAACAAATCAAAAAAATTTCCTGTAAAAAAAGCGGCTTGCTCTTCCTTTTGAACAAGTCGCCATTTTTTATTTTTGAATTTCTTCAGCTAATTTTGCTCTGATGTCCTCTTGAATTTTTTCAGATTGCAAAATCCATTCAAGTGGGTCGTTTTGATAAAGTTCCTCTGTTACGCCACGTTCTTCCGACAATTTCTCCGACATTTTTTCCGCACGATTCGAGTACGCCACCTGATAATTTGTCAAATACTCTTCCAATTTACCTCTTTCAACCAGCGATTTATACAACTCCGGCTCTTTTTCTTTCAAAAATTCTTCGCGCATCTGTCCCCATACTCCGCAAAATTTTTCTTCCAAAATTTTACCTCCCATTCATTCTCACTTCTTGCAAAATTTCTCTTCCGTAATTTTTATTTTTTCTTCCCAGCGGACTCATTTCCTGAATCAAATTTTTTACCGACTCCGCAGAATATTTTTTTGTCAATTCTGCCGCCGACTCAATGTCAAATTTTTTCTGTTTTTTCGGCGAATATTTGTAAGGCGACTGCAAAATTTTATAGCCGACCGAAATTTTCTTCGCATTTTGCAGACCACAAATATTTTCGTCAACTCTCTGAACAAAATTTTTAAATTGTTTGTTCGTCAAAGCGACTTCAGGATATTTTTCCCGCACTTCTTTTGCCTTGAAAAAATTTTTTACTCCGTCCAACAATTTTTTTGTAAAATCTACGAACTTTTCCGCTAAACTCTGATTTTTTTCCGAGATTTTTTCTACAATCCTGCGTCCAGTTTTCAAATCGGCAAACGCATCGGCGAGCATTTCTTCCACTACTTGCGATTTTTTCAAATTAGGCTGATTCACTGCCTTGCGATAATTTTCTATTTGCTGACTCGTAAAAATTTCACAACTTTCTACGTGTTTCAAAATATCCTCGTAAAGTTCCGGCTCATAATTTTTCATAATGTGAAATGCCTCGTGCCAAAACGTCCAATCTAACGACGTTTCAGAGTCATTGTTAATATAAATGATATTTTCATCTTTGTCATATCTGCCGTGCAATTTCGACGAACCTTCAAAATATTTCAATTCAATGTCAAAAACTTCCTCGCTCATTTTTTTCAGCGCGACTTGCTCCGAATTTAAATTTTTTTCAAGCAAAAGTTTTGATTCTTTCAACATCTCCGAAATATTTTCTGCCGACGCGGAATAAATTTCGCAATTTTTGTCGTGCATTTTAAATCTTATCGAGTCAAATAAAAATTCATAAGCCGTTTTGATGTCCTCCATTTCTGTCGCCGTCGGATACGGATATGTTTCCTCCATTTTAAAACTTTTTTCCGTCGCCCCCGCCCACGATTCTTCACTGCGGAAATTTACAAGATAATCGTTACGAATATTTTTTTCTTCCAACTTCGACTTCAAATAGACTTCAAACGCTCTCGCCGTCATTTCTTCCGACAACGTCCAATAATTTTCTCTCCTGTGCTTATCCAAATTTTTACAGCGTGACAACATTTCGCTTTGATTTATAACCGAATGAATCAGCTTGAATCCTTCCAAAACTTCTGTACTTACATTTTCTGATTTTTCTTGCGTAAAATTTTGCGTAAGCATTGCCGTTTCGGAAATTTTTTCTTTTTTACCGAAGTAATTGTCCAAAGCATGAAACCATTCGTGACCCAAGCTCCCTGAACCGTTTTTTTTCGTCAAATTTATCACAACTTTTATCGGCTCGTAATGTGCCAGCGGTGCATTTTTCCCGCCTATTCCTCTCGAACCGAACGCCAATCCCAAACTTCCGTTCAACGACAACGCTCGCGGCGGCAAATTCAATACCCCCGACATATCCATCAACGCATCATACGCCTGATTTAAATTTTCCTGACGATTTTTATTTTCCACCCACTCGCCAAACTCGACTCCGCGAAATCCGAATGTTTCCTGAAATTTTTCCGGCGTTACATCTCCTTCGCGTTTCAATTTTCCCACTCGCGGACTATTTGCTGATTCGCGCTCATACGGTACTTCTCGATATTTTTTCAATTTTTCCTCCAATTCTTCCATATGCGAATCCATATAGGCAAACGCCTCTTCAGCTTTTTCAAACGGCGACTGCATATCCACATATCCCTTTCCAAACTTACAACCGATTATAAAATAATTTGAACAACCGCGTCTGTACACTTTGAACGGATTTTTCTTTTCTCTCGGACTTTTTTCTTCGTGTCGGTCTTGATTTTTATATCGCTCCAGCACGTCAGTTTTTGTC
>CAJOCT010000169.1 GCA_905236725.1 uncultured Selenomonadaceae bacterium
TGTAAGTGGATTGCCAACTTGCGGCGATTTTATCATTGACGCACAACTTGATATAAGCATAAGAAGTAGTGCGTTGATAAATCAGTTTAAAGTGAACTCTTTGACCGATACTGACAGTATCTGAAGTGTAGCGATAGCCGTAATCTTTTGAAACATCTGCAGTTGAATTAGCCCAAAAGTCCAATTTACTGCTGTCAGTCGAGCTTTTCCTGACAGCCAACAAATAATAGCCGTTTGACGGGTTTACGATGTTGATGAGCCTTGCATAATCCGGCGAACTTGAATCAACATAAACCCAGCCGTCAATTTCAAAACCCGCCCCGCCCAACTCAACCCCGCTCAATTTTATATAAGACTGCCCGTCAAGTTGAAGAGCTTTACCGTTAATGGCGTTTGCAGTGCCGACAGACGGATTGCCGAATACTTCCCACTGATTTTTCTTTATGAAATCGTCGGTGACACCGTTATTAAAGCGCAACCACGATATTAAACCTGATAAATTCATAATCCCGCACCTGCCGCCCTGATTTTAACTGATAGCCTCGATAACCGTATTGACGCGAATTGAAACGGACGTATCGCGCGAAGGAGATTCAAGACTGCTTGAAGACGTTTGCGCCCAAAAAATAGAATTGCCGGTATCAATTCCCGACCCGATAGTAATTGAGTCGGCGTAAGTGCCGTTTTCTGTCAAAGAAAATTTCCAGCGGTCATTGGTGTCCGCGTTATCCTGAATGACCGTATCACCCGTAGTTTGATAACCCGATTCACAGCGGATAGCGAGTTTGGTTTTCTTGACTTCATTTTGTGACGCGTCGAGAGTGACGACGAGCGGAGCGGTTTGGGAGCCGCCCGTGCTTATGATTGTGCCGTCGGTACCGCCTTCAGTCGGATTACCTGCGTAAATATTGATGAAAGCATTAGCCATTATTAAACCCTCCACAATTCAAAAGTTAAAATTAAGTATTCGGGAAATTTTTCAACGTATTTAATGCGCCTGATGACAAGTCGCATATCGGTGAAAACATTGCCGCTTTGGTCGGTGAAAGAAACTTTCTCCCGATTTCCCCATAAATCCATCAGTCGGCTGTAATATTTCGATTTAAAAATGCACGTTAAAGCAATAGTGTCGCCTGTGTAACAATGCCCGTAATCTTGAATGGTATTGCCGTTTATGAGTTCAATTTTTTCAATGCGGTCATCGACGATTTCTTCATGACTTTCGGGGTCGCGAAAAGACGGAATATCATTTATGTAAATCATTATTCCACCGCCTTATCAGTTGCCGTATTTGTAATTTGAAGAATCTTTAGCCTGTTGAAAAGCGTCTTTAACGGCGGTGACGACTTCATTGGTGACATCTTCGGTAAGCTGTTTTTTCATTGCATCGTCGAAAACATATGCGCCGCCCAAATCAACATTTATATTCGGCGAAACGGTTATATTTGGCGATTGTTGCTGTGTGCGCTGATACGGGTTCGAGACAGATTTAACCGCAGTTTCGCACAAGCGTTCAACTCCTGTGCTGATTCGGTCAAGGTAACTTATTATTCGACCGTCGGCAAGTCCGGGACCTTTCATCAAATTGCTGAAATTAGTCGCCTCAGCACCTTTAGCCCCGTACCCGCCGAGAGCTTTCTCTGTATCTCCGCGAGCCATACGGTTGATTATTTCGGGCATTCCTTGCAAATATTGATTGTAATCGGGAACCTGGTTTAATTTTTGTTGTGCGTTTTGATAGGAGACCGACCCGCGTTTGACAACCCGGTCGCCCTCAATAATTTCGATTTCGTGATCTGACGAATTGGAATTGTTGGATGATTGAACGACTTTATCGCCTTCGATGATTTCAAAACCTTCTGCAGTATGATAAATTGATTGAACTAAATTATCTTGAGCCCCGATAACATTTCTTACCGACTCCGCCAGTTGTCGATTGTTTTGAGCCAACGTATTAAACGCCAAATCCCGAGGATTTACTTTTGTCCAGTCAGTTTGTTTCGGAGTATCAAATTCAATGATATAGGGATTGCCTCGCGAATTGTTTTTTGACTTTGAATAACTCCCGCCCTTATCGCTCCTTGACCGTCTGCCTATTTCAGCAACTTCAGCGTCATAAATCGCCTTTGCCAATCCCTGAGGAATGCCGTCTTTTAAATCCTGCTGATACTGTTTTTGAGCTTTATATAAATCATAATCCTTTTGAGAACTCGTCAGACGCATTAAACGATCTTGCGCCGATTCAATTCTGCCCTGAATCCGATCCATTTCGCGCTTAAAAGCCTCTTCTTCTTTAGCCCTTGCCGCAACCGCTATAGCCGCCGCCTCTTCCTCATATCGTCCCTTATCCTCTAGCGCATTTTTATATTTTCTCTAAAGATTTTTTCTCCCATTGTTCAATGTCATAGAGTTGTTTTTCAAAAGCAGAATGAGTTAATCCGTATTCAATGTCCGCCGCCGATTGCAATAAATCTTGAGTGCGTCTTGCCGCATCTTCCTGAATTTTTGCAATCTCATCAGCTTGTCGTCGCTCAATATCAATTCTTTTTTGCTCATGGAGTTCTTTAAGAGCCGTTTTCTCTTCTTCTGACAAGAAATTTTTGCGAGTCATTTCACGTTCAAGCCACAAATCATTTTGCGCCCTCGCCAATTCAAATTCATCATCAGCGTATTTCATTTCAAGGCGTAAATCTTCGAGTTCGTCACGAAAAGCAGTGATGCGTTTGGTATCGTACTGATTTAAAGGACTGCTTTGACTTTCGGCGGCTCTCTGTTCCTCTTCCCTGAAAGCCGCCCATGAAGCGGCTCCGCTGTTTACCGCATTGTTGTACTCAATTTGATTTTCTGTTGCGCGTTGAATTATCCCGTCAAAAGCTCCGACATCGTTCAAGAATTTAAAAAGCGGACCGGAAATTATATTTTCGGCTTGATTTTTGGCAGTATTTTTAAATACGCCCAAAAAGCTGTCATCAGAAGCATTTGACATTGCGGTTTTCAGTTCTTTTAAAGGGTCAAGAACAGTTTTTATAACTTCACCGGCTATAAATCCCCAATGTTGAAATTCCTCTTTGTTTTCGACTAAAAACTCGGTACCGCTGTGAAAAATTTCAAACAGCATATTCAAGCTCTCTATCGCAAAAGGAGTTATCAAATCCGCCGTTGCGTCTTTAAATTCCTGTTCCTGTTCTGCCGCTAAATTTAATGCCCTCTCTAATTTATGCAATTCTTCAGCATTTACATCAGCATTAAGAATTTTGGCGTTATCGATTTCGCTTTCATTCCAACGCTCCAAAAGTTGTATAGCGTCACGAACCCCGGCTTCACCGCCCGTAAGTTGTAAAAATTCTATTTCTTGACCTTCAGCTTTAGCTTTTCGGAATGCTTGCAAAACTTCATTGTGAATTTCCTCAAAACTTTTCAGCTTGCCGGTAGCGTCAACAATTTTTGCGCCATATTTTTCAAGAGCAATAAATTCGGGATCGTCAAATTCGCCTTTGACATAAGCGTCGGTGATTCCGCGAATATATCCCTCATAGTCGCCTATATCTCCGCCCGCCATTTTAACTTTACGCAGAAAGTCTTTTGTTTCGCTGACAGGCATATTTAATTCATACGATTGATTCTGAATTTCGTGAAAACGCTCATGCAAATCTGATACCGCACTCGCCGCGAGGTCAATTCCTTCCTTAAACGCAGTAACGGCGGCTAAACCTATTGCCAATTTTCCCGAAACTTGAGGCAATAAATCCGATAACTCGCCTAAACCGTCGGCAAAATCATCAGCCCCGCCTTGCCCTTCGTTAAAGTCTTCTTGAGCTTCAGTAACTTCGCGCAATTCTCTTTCCAAACGTTGAAGAGCTAATCGCTCACGTTCCAACGCGGCGGCGGCTCTTTGCGTGGCAGTGGCACTCGATCCGAGTCTTTGCTCCAAATCACGATAAGTTGCCTCTGCAAGACGAATTCTGTCACGCTGAATTGCCATTTGCTGATTTAACGCACTTTCGCGAACCGTTAAAATTTGAATAGCGTCGGCAGTTTCATCAAGATTACCGATTGCAACTTCAGCGCGGAGTCTGATTAAATTACGCTCTCGATTTAAACGGTTGAGATTTTCGCGAGTAGTTCTTTCAGCGGCTATAAAATCAGTTTCTAAATCGTCAAGCGACAAGCCGAGCCGCATATAAAGCCCGCCGATTGAATTATCAGCCATAATAATTTCACCTCCGTTTATCGGCAATAAAAAAACCGCCTGAAAGCAGTTGAAAAAAATCCTGATTCAAAAACGCAGTTAACTGCGTTTTTCCAAAAATTCAAATCGCCAACCGGGTTCGGATTTGAAATTTATAAAACGTCCTCGATGTAAACTTTTTTGTGATTTTTATCGGCAAAAGCCGCGTCAATTTTGCTGTCGAGAATTTCCATGCCCAATAAAAAATCCAAATCCGTATTTTCAATTTCGGACAAAGTCAAATGATATTCGGTCAGCCATAATCGAACGTGGTAGAGATATTGCTCAATGGGCGTGAGTTTTAAACTTACGGTGTCGTTTCTTCCTCTGCGCCCTTGTCTGAGTTTTTTTCAATCACATTTAACTTTTCGGAAATTTTATTTATCATAAAACTGCGAATTTCAATAGCTAACGGGAAAATTTCTTCAAGAGGTAAATTCAAAACGTCGTCGACGGTTACCCCGTCAAAAAAATTCACGATAAATTTTGCGTGTTCGTCAATAAAATTT
>CAJOCT010000170.1 GCA_905236725.1 uncultured Selenomonadaceae bacterium
CGCAAGCCGTTTGCGCACTGTAGGCAAAACAACGTTCATGCTCGCCTTTTACGAATAGACCGGAGTCAGAATCCGTTGTGCTTACTTTCTTTGTCACCTACTATAATAAAGTAAAAATTTGATATTAGAATCCGAAAGGATTTTGATATAATAAACCGCATCGGACAGATAACCTCTGTCGTCACCGTGTGGTTGAAGTCCACTTTTCTGAGAGTGAGGCATCTGACTTTGCGGGAGTTCAATGATTAGCCGGATGTAGTCAATCTACTAATTTCGCAGTAGGTTTTGACCCGCAAATCATCAGATAATTAGTCCAAATGGGGTGTTAAAAATGTATTTTGTCGGAATTGATATTGCAAAACGTTTCCACGAAGCCGCCGTCATCAATGAGAACGGCAAAGTTATCATCAAGCGAATTAAATTTCAAAATTCACACTCAGGTTACTGCAAATTGAAGGAGGCTGTCAGAAAACTGAATCAACCCGTTGAGTTTGCAATGGAGGCGACAGGTCATTATTGGCTTGCGCTTTACGCTCATCTTCGTCAGGATAATCAGACCGTACGAGTGATAAATTCTCTGCAGTCGGACGCTCTTCGCGGTCTTTTCATTCACGAAACCAAAACCGACGCGATCGACGCTTTCATTATCGCCGAAGTTCTCAGAATCGGGCGTTACACGAAGACCGAAATTTTGCCGGAAAATATTCACGCACTCCGCGAACTTTGCCGAAATCGTTTTTTTGTTATCGACCTGATTTCCGATATGAAACGCAAAGTTATCGCGCTTTTGGATCAAGTTTTTCCCGAATACGAAAAACTTTTTTCTGATATTTTCGGCGTGACTTCAATGAAACTTTTGGAAAATTATTCAACTCCCGAGCAAATGCTTTCCGTCGATTCGCAAACGCTCGCCGACCTTTTGTCAAAGGCAAGTCGCGGCAGATTCGGAATCGACAAAGCCAATCAAATTCAAGAATATGCAAAAAATTCTTTCGGCATAATTCTCGCCTCCTCCACTTTGGCACTCATCATCGCTCAATATATCGAGCAAGTTAAATCGCTTGAATCTTGCATTGAAATTTTTGACGCCGAAATTGCAAAAATTTACGACACTTTTGATTGCCAACTTCATACGATTACAGGCATCGGCAAAACTCTTGCCGCAGTTATTTTTTCAGAAATTGGCGGCGACATTTCAAAATTTGAATCCGTTCCTAAACTTGTCGCCTTTGCCGGACTCTATCCGAAAAATCGACAGTCGGGCGAATCGATAAATTCCAAAGGTCGATTATCAAAACGCGGCTCACCATATCTTCGTCGTGCTGTTTGGCTCGCGGCTTTTGTTGCCGCTTTCAAAGACCCTGCCATTCATCAATTTTATGAACGTAAAATTTCCGAAGGCAAAAACCATCTCAACGTTATGGGACACATTTGCCACAAATTGATTTCAATTATTTTTGCTGTACTTCGTGATAATAAACCTTATATTCCGGCTCAAATTTCAACTTGACTTTTCATAGCCGGTCTCAAAACAAGGTAAGCCGGCTGATTCTGCCATATGTCGGAGCTGTTCATCAGGTGTGTTATAACGCAACACGACAAACGAAACCAAAAAATTCGGGTTGGATAATATTTTTTTTAGTGCCAGACGTGCCCACAAGCCGTCACCAAAAAAGCCTACTTTTAACATAAAACCACCTGCCAGTCAATAAAACTGGGACACAATTTAAATCAAATCATCTTCAGCATAGTCGCGGCTTGCAGTTTTGCCGAGAGTTTCATAGTAATAAAGCGGCGAAATTCCCGTCGCAGGACGTTTCACAGTTAAATTTTCTTCGGTGAACAATTCGCCTTTTTTTATTTTTTGTCGAGCAGTTAAACTTCTGCGTACAATCGGCAAATTTATTTCTTCAGATTTTGAAGGACGTTTGACACCGTCGCCCAATGCTTTTTCAATTTTGCGAATTTCTGCAACCATCTGATTTAATTCAGACGGTTCCAATGATGCCTTATGATCGGGACCCGGCAAATTTTTATCAAGTGTGAAATGTTTTTCGATAATTTCTGCTCCCAAGGCTGTTGCCGCAACTGCCGCACTGATTCCCGGAGTGTGGTCAGAAAATCCCACCGACAAATTAAAAGCATTTTTCAAAGTTTGTATGCAACGCAAATTAACTTCTTCAAACGGCGCAGGATATTCCGTTGTACAATGCAAAAGGCTGACCTTTTCGCGCAAAATATTTTGCCCTTCGACGGTGTTATAAACTTTAAAACATTCTTCGATATTTTTCGGATTTTTTTTGTTCAGATAGCCGAAGGCAATTATTCCCAAAGCCGCCTCAATGTCTCCCAGAGTACACATGCCGGTCGAAAGAATAATCGGTTTTTGAGTTCGCGCCGCCTCAATCAACAGCGGGGTATTAGTACGGAATTTTTATTTTTGAAACATTGCACTCTTCTGCCAAAAAGCGAACTCCCCATAAATCAAACGGCGTAGACAAAAATTCGATATTGTTTTTTTTGCAAGTCTCCAAAATTTGACCGTAAGAATTTTTGTCGAGAGATAACTTTTTAAGCATACCGAGTTGCGACTCTTTTTTATCCGTCGTTTCAAGCTGATAATCTGCCTTCATCGCATTTTTTCCTGCAACATTAACAGGCAGAAAAGTTTGAAATTTTACCGCATTTGCTCCGGATTTTGCGGCAATTTCCACAAGTTTTTTTGCCATATCGACGGAGCCGTTATGATTTACGCCGGCTTCTGCGATAATATAAACTCTGCCCATTCTCTCATCTCCTTAATCCAAAAAATTTTCTGCAAAAGAATCAAACAATAAACATATCCTTTATTCTAAGTCAAACTCCAAATTGTAAAAAGATTTCATCAAGCAATCAGCCGATAATTCGTAATTTTTTAAGACGCTAAGAATTTTTTCAGCAGCTCCGCCATTCCAATATGGATTAACTTGATTTTTAATGCTCGATTTGAATGATTCAGATAAGGCGGTGTCAACAGCTGTTTTTATGGCATCTTTATTTTCATCGCAACAAATAACGGAATCAGGAATTATTCTGCCTTTTTGTCGCACTCCGATATTTACAGTCGGCTTAAAAAATGCAGGAACTTCCATTATACCGCTGGAAGAATTTCCGATAACTGCATCAACATATTGAATTGCCGAGAGATAGCGAACTTGTCCGAGTGTTTGAAATAATTTTGCGCGATTTTTATTGCGGCTTACATAATCTTTCAACATTGCGTAAATAATTCTGCCGGAACTGTCTGCATTGGGTTGGGTAAAAATCAATCCTGCTTTGGGGTAAAGGTCTAAGGCATCCAACAAATTTTGAAAAGACATCTCGACAGATTCACTGCTCAAAGTAACGGGATGATATGTAATCAAGAAATTTATTTTTTGCAAATGAAAATCTGTAGCCTTTTCAAATTCTTCACGCGATAAGAGTTTCAAATTTTTTACATTATCCAACCCAAGCGCACCGACATTAAAAACACGATCGGGACTTTCTCCAAGCTGAATTATTCGTCTTCTGTAAACTTCAGTGGACGGAAAATGCAGAAAAGACATCTTCGTAACAGAATGTCTGA
>CAJOCT010000171.1 GCA_905236725.1 uncultured Selenomonadaceae bacterium
CACTTGCGAAAAATATGATAATCCTGCGGGATAAATGTGGTTCTATAATTTTCCATTGCTCATCGGTTATTTTATGATAAAATGATTTTGACATAAGCAAATCCTTTCGGTTTAGCTTTCAACTTTATTTAACCAAAAGTTTTTGCTTATGTTTTTTTATTTTAGGAGTTTACCAACACGCCCTAACATCAAAAATTTTTTCAAAGAAGAATTTAAAGCGGAAATTGAACGAACAAAAAAATACGCATTTCGCAAAACGGGCTTTGATAACATTGACGAGCATCAAATTTTCAGCCACGGTCTTTACGTACTCGGAGCGACACCGGCGGCAGGAAAAACAACATTTGCGTGGCAAATGGCGGAACAGCTTGCAAGAAGTGGAGAGCGATGTATTTTTTGCAGTTACGAAATGGGGAAATTTGAACTTTTCAGCAAGTCAATCGCGAGAGAGTTTTTCAAAATAAAGCCTTCGACGAAATTGACAGCGGCCGATATAAGGCGTGGCGGATGGGAAAAAGGGCTTGAAAAGATTGTCGAGGAATATCAAGAAGCGGAGTTCGATTTACGGGTGGTGGAACTTCATAATGAAACGATTGACGATTTATTGACAATTCTTCGACCGCTTTGCACTGCATCTCTCGATTCTATAGCTATAGAATATTCGGCTGAAAAATCGCCTGTAGTTTTTATCGACTATCTGCAAATTATTCCGTCTGATAAAGACACGGTAAAAAGCGGAATTGATGATACGGTTCGCAAGCTAAAAATCTTTCAGCGTGATACCGGCACCACGTTTATTGTCATCAGCAGTTTCAATCGTGCGAATTATAATCAGGTAGTGTCGTTTGAGAGTTTCAAGGAGTCGGGTGGAATTGAATTTACGGCGGATTGCATTTGGGGCTTGCAACTCAATATTTTGAATCAGCTTAAAGGCGCATCGAATATTTCTGATACACGCCAGAAAATAGACGCGGCAAAAAAAAATCAACCCCGCCGGATTCAGTTGAAATGCTTGAAGAATCGGCAGGGTTATAACTATGACTGTTATTTTAAATATTTTTTCGCCCATGATTACTTTGAGCCGTGTAAAGAATCGGATTTTGAAGATAATTTCGAGAGTCACAGGGTTATCAGGTAGATATATCAGTCAAAATTAAAAGAACCGACGACCATCCGGCGGCTCTACACTTCAACGAGTTTTTAAGTCCGTTGGAATTTAGAAAAAAAATGGGATTGGTCATTTAGTCCTATTTTTTTCTAATCCGCTCTTCGGTTTATAAACTTCATCTCAAAATAAAAATTTTTTCGGAATATTGACCGAAGGGCGCGTCTTTATGTTCGCCGAGTTCGATATTTTTCAGTGATAAAAATTCTGTGCAGATTGAAAATTTTTTTGTAAAATGAGGTTAAAAACGCGAGGAGAAATTTTTTTGAAAAATATTGTGATTTATTCTTCGACGACGGGAAATACAAAAAAAATTGCCGAGAAAATTTTTGAAACACTCGGCGACGCAGAAATTTTTTCTTGGCAAAACGCGCCGAAAGATTTGTCGGAATATGATTTAATTTTTTTGGGATATTGGTTGAAACGCGGCGCACCTGATCCGGGATTTACAAAATTTTTGCAGACGATTCACGACGCGAAAGTTGTTTTGTTTCAAACGCACGGCACGGAAAAAAATTCTGAACATGCAGTGACGGCATTTGCGCGGGCGGCTTGTTTACTCGGCGAAAATTGCAAAATTATCGGGACATTCGGTTGCACGGGAAAAATAAATCCGAAAATGATTGAACACAGAAAAAATATTCCAAATGATCCGCACGGCGGAGAAAAAGGATTTGAACGCTGGAAAAATGCAGAAAATCATCCTGACGAAAAAGATTTGAAAGATGCGGCGGAATTTGCGGAAAAAATGAAAATAAAATTTCAGCGAATTGCGGAGTACGAAAAAAATTTTTGAAAAATATTATTCTGTGACTTGTGAGTTTTATCACAGTCGCGGAATTTTTTTTGTTAGGGCGTGTTGGTAAAGTTGATTTAACGCCGGTAAGAAAACAAAAACATAAGCAACTTTTCCGATAAAATGATTTGAAAAATCCACATCGGAAAGGAAGTTGCTCATGTCAGACGCATTTTATCAAGGACGTTACTCGGTTTTAAATGTTCAGTGAGAAATTATCGAATCTTTTTTGCCGCCTTCAAAATTTGGCGGTCGTCCCGCACTGAATCCCCGAACGGTATTTAATGCAATTTGGTGGATTCTCGGCAGCGGAGCGGCTTGGGAGTTTTAAATCTTGCAGAAATCGATTCTACATTTTGCAAAGTTCATCAACATGCCACAGGTGCGAGAAAAAT
>CAJOCT010000172.1 GCA_905236725.1 uncultured Selenomonadaceae bacterium
GACGAAAATTTTGCTCAAGGCATTGAAATAATTTCAAAATATCGCGCAGAAGTCAAAAAAATTTTGCCGACTTTTGAAGAAAGAATAAATTTTTGGCGCGAAATTTTAACGGAAAAAGTTTGGGAAATGTTAAAAGCGGGAAAAATTTCAGAAATCGAAGACAAAATAAAAAAATCCCTGTCACGGGAAAAAATTTTGTGATATAATTCCTGTGCGGTCGATGGTCGGCTTCCTCTTTCGAGGGGAGGTGATGAGCATGACGAATTTTGAAAAAATCATAACGGTCTGCACAATCGTACAGACCGCCATCACCATTTTAAGTTACATTTTCAAGTAATTTAAAAAGCCGCAGGCACGGCTTCTAAATCAAGAAACTTACTCGAGGAAGTCGACACCGAAAACATCGACCGCCTTTAATTATGCAAATTATAATCTCAAAAAAATTTTTTTGCAAGAATCGAGGGAAAATAAAATGCATTTGCAGGTTTTGGGGCTGAATTATAAAACGGCTCCGATTGAAATCAGAGAAAAATTTTCGGTAAATAAAAATTCAATTCGTCAAGGGCTGGAAAATTTGGCGGATTACGACGGTTTGAACGAGGCAGTTATTTTATCAACCTGCAACAGAACAGAAATTTACGCGGCTTATGCCGAAAATTGCGAAGAAAGCGTAAAAAATTTTTTAAACGATTTAATCGGCGGAATTGACGCGGAAAAATTTTTTTACAAAAAAAATGGCGCGGATTGTGTGAAACATCTTTTTGAAGTTGCGGCGAGTTTGGATTCTCAAATTTTGGGCGAAGGACAAATTTTATCGCAAGTCAAAGAGGCTTACTCAATCGCGAAAAATTCTGACGCGACGGGAACAATTTTAAATACACTTTTTCATAAAGCGATCACGGTCGGAAAAATTGTTCGCACCGAAACAAAAATTGCGTACAATTCTGTTTCGATAAGTTCGGCGGCGGTCGATTTGGCGGAAAAAAAATTAAACGGCCTCGAAAATAAAAAAGTTTTAATTTTTGGCGCGGGAAAAATGGCTCATCTCACTGCTCAACATTTAATTTCTCACGGAATAAAAAAAATTTTTGTCGCGAACAGACATTTGGAACGCGCGGAAGAAATGGCGAAAAAAATCGGCGGCGAGCCCGTTGCGTGGGAAAATGCGCTGAATAAAGCTGACGACGTTGACATAATTATCACTTCGACAGGCGCACCTCATTACGTCATAAAAATTTGGCCGACTCAACAACTTATGTCACGAAGAAACGGTCGCGAAATTTTTTTTATCGACATTGCAGTTCCGCGCGACGTTGACCCCGAAGTCGGAAAAATTAACGGCGTGACGCTTTACAACATCGACGACTTGGAAAATGTTGTCGAAAATAATTTTAAATTTCGACGAGAAGAGGCGAAGGCGGCTGAAAAAATTGTCGAAGAATTTGTCGCGGCAACGATGGAACGATTCAAATATTTAAAATTTCAACCGTTGATGGCGGATTTGTCGAAACGCGCGGAAAAAATTCGTGAACGCGAAGTCAAAAGAGTTTCGGGAAAATTTTCAAACTTCGACGACGACGACAAAAAAATTGTCGATCAGATGACAAAAATGATCGTGCGAAAACTTTTGCGCCTGCCGATGATGAAACTCAACGCTTCCGCCGGAACTTGCGAAGAAAAATTTTATACCGATGCAGTCCGTGCACTTTTCGCAGAATAAATTTTAAAAATTTTTGAGCCTTCGGGCTTATTTTTTTTGCTCAAAAATAATTTAATCTACCTAAAAATTTTTTTCTTGAATAAAATCTACCTAAAAATTATAATACGAAAGAATTCAAAAAAATTTAGAAAGTGGCGATAGAATTGGGTGCAGGACGACCGAAAGCAATTATTAAACGAGAAAGACAACTGAATTTAAAATTAACCGATTTTGAATTTAAAAAAATTGCTCGCGTCGCTAAAGAAAAAAATTTAACAAAAACTGCGGCGATTTTGCAAGGAATTGATTTGCTCGAAAGAAATAAACCTCAACGTATGGCAAATGTCAAAGAACTTTTGAAAAAACGCGGCGTAAGTTTTGCTAATGACGACGACTAAAAATTTTTGAAAAATTTTTTCCTTCGGAAGATTTTTTTTTCAGGAAAAAATTTTTTTGCGTTGAAGTTAAAAAAAAAATTTTTTGGGGGCGATAAAATGGCGGAACTTTTAAAAAATCCGACTTGCAAAGTTAAATTTGATGTTTATCTCAATCGCGACGGAAATATTTTACAGCCGGGCGAAACGATTGCCGGACAAAAAAATTTTACTTTTTCCGGTTTCGACAGCAATATCACTGTTGACGAACTTATTAACAC
>CAJOCT010000173.1 GCA_905236725.1 uncultured Selenomonadaceae bacterium
AAGCATTTTGACGTCGTGCGGAAAAATTTTTCCTGCGGTGCGAAGAGCATTTCCGCCGACAATTTGAGTAGGAGAATTTTTTGTAATAAATTCGGGAAAATTTTTTTCAATTTCTTTCAAGCGATTCATCAGCGAATCAAATTCAAAATCGGAAATTTCCGGCGAATCATCGTCATAATATTTTTTGCTGTGGTATTTAATTTTTTTTCTTAAATCGGAAAGTTCTTTTTTAATTTCGTTCACATTCATAATTTTTTCCTCCGAAAATTTTTTAAAAAAAAACTTTTTGCATATCTACAATTATTTTTCGGCAAAAAAACAGCGGCGAGAAAATTTTTTCCCGTCGCTAAAATTTATGAAATTTTATAAAAATCATCAAATATCGAAATGATCTTTTCTTTTAACTCTCTATTCCAATAAGATTTCAAAATTCCATAATAATTTTTATCTTTTTTCAAAAAATTGGTAGCATTTAAACTCGGATCATTTTCTTTTGAAATTTCGTATTTATCTGTTCCGCAATCAATTATAAGAGAAAAAATTTTGTTCAACAGTTCATCTAATTTATCTTTATCGTCAAATAAATTTTCCGGAAATAAACTTTTCAGATCACCCAAATTCTTTGTAACTTTGTATAAATCTGACAATTTTTCTTCAGAAGGTTGCGTTGCATCAAAAAATTTTTGCATATCTGAGTCGGAAATATTTTTTTGATAATATCTTGAAGCCAACGCACAAAAAGCTACACACAAAGTTTTGGAATTATTTTTAAATTGTTTTTTGTCAGCGTCATCTCCGCAATCAATTTTGAATTTTTTTTCAAAATAAAAATTCACATAGAGCAATTCTTTGACAATCATGGCAACTTGATAAGGATTGTTGTTAAAAATTGGACGATAATATTTTTCTTCATTCATCAATGAAGGTTTTGATCGACTTGAACACGGCATTTGATAAATCGCAGATAAACAAAATTTTTTCACTGCAGATAAATCAGTATTTAAATATTTTTCTTTATATCTTTTTTCCACTTTTGTTCCGCGTTTCAATTTGTAAAAAATTCCGAGATTTTTCATAACCGCGTAAAAAATTTTTTGTTCAGGAGAATTAGCTTTCAGGTCATCCGGCTTTATAGGTTTTTGTGTATTTGCAGACTGTGCAATGTCCAAAGCAAAATTTTGTTTTTGTTCTTCTGATTCACCTGACGCCTTAATAATTTTACAAGTCAGAAAAAAATCATTATGCTCATCTATATTTTCATTTTTGCTGATAAGATATGTTGTCTGCCCTCCGTTAATCATTGAAAAATTAGTTAAATGAACTTCCGTCCCATCAATTTTAAAATTATCGCAAATAACAGTAATTCCATTATTTCTGTACCAAAATGAATTAGGATTATTTTTTATGGTATCTCTAATATTTCTGTCGATTTTTTTGTTTTTAACGTAATATCTGAGATTTTGTGCCAGAAGATTTATATTGTGTCCTGCATAAAGTTCTTTTATGGAATACGCGGAAACGTTTACAATAACTGCCGACTCATCACCATACATTAAATAATTATTTTTTTCGTCAATTTTAATTTTTCCTGTTTCAACCGAAAAACTTACAGATTCGGATTCAATAATTTCTTCTTTTAAATCATTTCCAAAATAAAATAAAATTTCTACATTATCAGAACTTTTAAGTTGCTCCTTAAATTTTTTTTCAATTTTTTCTTTATTAATGCGATTTTTCTGTGCACTTGTACAAAAAATAAATTTTACTTTTGAATCATCAGAACGCTCAGCATTACATTTTTGAAAAATTTCTGCAGTTTTTTCATTTACAGTTTCAAAATGTCCTTCAAGCATATCATTATAAAAATTTGCCATTTTAAGCATGGCATTCTTTACAACTTCCTGACTTATTGTCTGATAATATTTCGATTGTCCGATAATCAAATCTGAATTTTCATTCGGATCAGGATCATTTAAAATAAAATCTGCTCCACCGTCACATCTTCCATCAACAAACATTTCAAAATTATCTTCATTGAAATTTAATGACGGATCTTTAAAAAAAATTGACTTAACGCAAAGAACAGAAAAAATATAGTGATCCGGCTCAGAATTTAATGATGAAAATAAATTCTTTACAGAATGAATTTTATCGGAGATAAAACTGTAATTATTTTCACTTGACATCTTCTGTAATTCCTTTCAAAAATTTTCAGAAGTCAGTTTCGACATTATAATGAATTTTCCTTGCAATTTCGAGGATTTGCGAAAATTTTCAAATTTAAATTTTTTTGGCGTTCGTTGACTTTTTCAAAATTTTTTTTGGTGATATAAACTTCGCCGCGAAT
>CAJOCT010000174.1 GCA_905236725.1 uncultured Selenomonadaceae bacterium
ACGGAATTTCAAGAAAGAAACGGCTAAAAGCTCAATAAAATCAAGGCTTCAATGAGATACACTATCTAAAGTGTGTATAAAACGTCGGGAGGTTAGGATGTAATATAATTTTGAAAAGGGAAAAGAAGCCTAATGAATAAAATAGCCGTAATCGCAAGCACAATTTTAAGCGACTTTATATTTGACAAAATTATTTGACTGAAGTAATCATAAAAATTCAAAAAACCTGTTTGCGAGCTCCTATGTTTGGCAAAATACGGTAAAAAAAAGTTCAAAATAAAACATATCAGCATCAATACGAAAAATCCAAACATTACTTTAATTATCAATTTAATTTCACCTCTTTATAAAAGTAAGACTCGACAATAATTGCCGAGCCTAACTTTTACTGTAGAACTCCATGAATCAAGCCCGCTATGACGTAGATGAACGGTAAGCTCTATTTTACTTTAGACAGAAAAAACTTTTTTGCCTTCAAAATATGTCGCCGCAGGTTTCGCAGTGTGAATTTCAGTTTTCGGGCAAGTCAGCACGTCTTTAGTGACAAGTAAAAAGTCTGCAAATTTGCCGGTTTTTATGCTGCCGCGTTCGTTTTCCAAAAACATTTGCTTTGCAACATTTATTGTCAATGACTGAATTGCTTGCTCGCGTGTGATAAGTTCTTCAGGCTCCCAAGGTTTTTTGTTTTTTTCAATGTGATAAACGCCTGTCACCGCAATTTCCATAATTCCGAAAGGATCGTCGGGACTGTGATACGTCGCAGGATAATCTGAATGTGAAGTAATATTTACGCCATTATCAAAATGAGATTTCATCGGAAAACCTGTCGTTGCAAATTTTGCAGGAAGTGTTTTATTCAAATCTTCTTGCAAATCTTCATCAACATGGTGCCACAACATTCCTTCTGTCACATAAATATTGTGTTCAGCCATTCGCTTAAAATCTTCCGCATTTACATGGCGAACATGAACTAAAGTATTTCGCAACTCATCTTTTCCGGCGTTTATGAAAGCATTGACAGAACGATTAACAGCCATATTTCCAAACGCATGAATGTGCATGGTTAAATTTTCTGCATTTGCCTTGCGTGTAATGTCTGCAACTTCTTCTTCAGACCAATTTACGCGACCTTGATGACCGTCAAGATAAACAGGATCAATAAAACCCGTGCCGCTTTCAACTGTGCCGTCAATAAAAATTTTTATCCAATTTGTTTTTACATGATTTGAAGCATATTTTTGGACTTCGACTGCTTTTTTTAAATTTTCGTCAATATCCATCCAACTTTCAAATTCGTACGTCGTGCCCAAAACAAAATTCATTTTTCCTTCTTTGTCGTATTCTTGAGCCGCTTTGTAGAAATTTTCGTTGAAGAAATAATTTCCAAAGCCGTCAAGGTACATTGTGTAACCTTCTGACAATAAATGTTTCTCGATGTCTGCCATTGTTTCTTTTGCCAATTCAAAAGAAAAAAGTTTGTCGTTGTCCAAAAATGAACGCGCGTAAGTTCCTGCTTGTTCTGTCAAATATCCTGAAGGAGTTCCGTCCGCGCCCATTCCAATTTCTCCGCCGCGAATGTCAGTGCCTTTTTTCAAAACTTTGCCGTCTTCCGACATAATTCCGGCTTTAACAAGTAAAATTGTGTTCACTAAACCCTTGTGACCTTCAGTGTCTGCAAAATACATCGGAATATCGCTGCAAATTGCGTCCAATTGTTGGCGAGTCGGCATATTTTTTTCAAAAGTCAAAAGCCGCCAGCCAAATCCAAGAATCGACGTCGCTCCGGTTTCGCGAGCTTTTTTTACTGCCTCAGGTACAATTTCATTCAAAAACTTTTCCGGCGTGTCATCAAAACCAATCGTCGGCCCGACTTTTGGAATACCGATGCCAAACGAATAGTGCGCGTGACCGTTCCCGCAAGCAGGCATTACAAGACCTTTGCCTCTGTAGTCAATAACTTCTGTCTTGCCCTGTTCGATAAATTCTTCAACGCCTTTTTTGTCGCCGACATAAATAAATTTACCGTCCTTCACCGCGAACGCCTCGACAATTTTATTGTCCTCAGACGTGAAAATTTTTCCGTAAACAACCAAGTCAGCTGTTCCTTCACCTGCCGCCGCATTTCCGCCCCAACCTGCAACCATGAAACCAAGTGCTGCAAGAGATGTTGTTTTGATAAAAGTTCTGCGATTTAACATGATATCAAACCTCTCCATAATTTTTTATGCTTTATAAATTTCTAACTCAAACTTCCCACATAGAAAATACTAACGGCTCCTTGAAAACCGTATAATTATGGGTGTGGGAAGTTTGAGAACCATGTTTTGTTATCTCCCTGCCGATTGTAATTTTAGGGAATTTTTTAGAGGTTCCCTTAGGCTTTGTAGACTTCTTCGCCGTCAATGATAGTGGCGATAATCTTTGCCTTTGCAACTTTATCCAAATCGTCGTGCAGGAAGTCGCAGTCAAACACCGTCATGTTGGCGATTTTTCCGAACTCGATGGAACCCAGGCGGCTTTCCTCACGCCATTGACGGGCAACATTTATTGTCATTGCACGAAGCGACTGTTCGCGGGTGATAGCTTCTTCCATATTGCGCGGCTGTGCTACCTTACCGATTCCTTTCGGGAAGTTGCGCGCTTCGGCTGCGTAAAAGCTGTTTTTGATGTCAAACAGCGGCGACACGGGATAATCCGAATGAAATACCACGTTCGCGCCCGCATCATAGAAAGATTTTATCGGGTAACCTTTCTCCGCTATTTCCTCGCCGACGTATCTGACTTCCTGTTCATAAATGTTCGCTTCTTTCGGACACCAAAGAGTAAAAACAGCCGGTACGGAGCCGGTATTTGCCATACGCTGAATATCTTCTTCCCGGACAAATTGCAAATGCGCCAAAATGTTGCGC
>CAJOCT010000175.1 GCA_905236725.1 uncultured Selenomonadaceae bacterium
TCATAAGTCCCGAACCGGCTACGGGTTCGCCGAACATGAACGTGCCGCCCGCAACTTTATCAAGCTCGCCATCGCTCAAAACTTCATCGACGATTTTTTCTGCGTCGAGATTTTTTTTCTCCGTCATCTTAATCACTCTCCAAAATTTTTATCAGTGTCCCGTACTGCCGAATTCTCCGAGCTTTATTTTACCGGAAGGAACTTTATACGGCGTACCGTCACTGTTCATAAGTCCCGAACCGGCTACGGGTTCGCCGAACATGAACGTGCCGCCCGCAACTTTATCAAGCTCGCCATCGCTCAAAACTTCATCGACGATTTTTTCTGCTCCGCGTCGAGAATTTTTTTCTCCGTCATTTTTATCACTCCCCAAAATTTTTATCAGTGTCCCGTACTGCCTGCTCCTATCTGAGTAACGATAGATTTGGGTAAGCGTTTAGCAGCTTCAGAAATATCATTATCAGTCGGCACATTATTTTTGGTGGGATAGCTGACAATTCCGCCCGCAACTTTCTCAAGTTGCTTATCGCTCAACTGTTCACTTTTCAAAATTTTTTCGTCTTTCATTTAATAGACCTCCTAAATTTTTTTGAAATTTTATTTTCACTTCATTATATGCACGAGTTACAAAATTATGACAAAAAATTTTTCAGGAAATATAATGGACGCGATTTTCTTCAAAGCGATCTTTTGGAGTTCTTTTATTTTTTGGGTAGCCGAAGGGAATAATGTTGAACGGCTCAAGATTTTCCGACAAAGAAAGAACTTGCTTGACAGCGTTAATTCTCTCTTCCAAAGGAGCGACAGCCAAAAAAACTCCGCCCAATCCCAAAGACTCCAACTCCAATAAAATATTTTCCGCCGCAATCGCGCAATCAATGTGGGCAAATTCCACAGCTTTAATATCTTTGCGATAACAAATTACAATCGCCGCAGGAGCTTTTGCAACAGTTCCCGCGTAAGGACTTGTTTTACTTAAAGATTTTAAAGTCTCCTTATTCGTCACGACAAAAAATTCCCACGGGCGTTGATTGAGAGCACTCGGCGCAGAAAATCCCGCCTGCAAAATTCCGCGGACTTTCTCTGAGTCAACTTCTTTTTCTTCAAAATGTCTTACACTGATTCGAGTAAATATCTCATTCATGAAAAAAACTCCCTTCATTTGCGAATGATATCACAAGAAATTTTTATTCAGTGTAAATTTTTCTTTACTCCTGAATTTTTTATTGGGGTTATAATCTTTGCGAAAAAAATTTTTTTTTCAATAATTATTAGAGGTGGTAAAGGTGCAGAATTATTTTCAACACGAAGCAATAACCGCGGCGAAAAAAATGATTCGGCTGTTTTACGTCAAAAAAAATGTTGAAGGTGCGCTGTCATTTTTCAGCAAGGATCGTTTCACTTTTGTCGGTATCGGCGAGAAAGATATTTTTTATTCTTACGAGGAAGTTAAAAATTATTGCTATAAATTTGTCGATGCAGTGGCTGCCTGTTACAAAATTATCAGCGCAGATTATCAAGTCAACGCCTCCTCGATTGACAGTTGTATCGTCGTTGCAAAAATCGGGTTTCAAGCTGACGAGACGCTTTTCAATTACAAATTTTCTCTGCATTTTTCTTTTTACTTTCAGCAGATTGACAACAAAATCTTAATAACGTTTGCTCATGTACATTTGCCCGAAAAAAATTCTGAAGAAAAATTTTTAAACGATGAAAGACTTCATGCCGAAAAAAAACTTCAACGTGACTTTTTAAATCAGTTTGAAAATATAAATCACATAGCCGCGAAAAGTGTTCGTTACAAAGACGACTTGCCTTATTGTTACGTCAACGAGGCTTTTTTGAAACTTTTGGGCTATCAAAGAAGAGTAAATCTTGAAAATTATTCTTCGCTGTCCCACATTCACCCGAACGATCAGCAGAAATATTTCGACTTCTTAAAAAAAATTTTTTCCGAAAAAAAAGCCCCCGTCAGCGAAAACTGGCGTTGGCATAATTCATATTGCATAATGTATCGAATAATAACCAAAGATCGAAATGAAATAAAAGTTTTGGAGTGGGGCGGTATTTTGTCGTTGAATGAAAATTTTATCGTCAACAGCTTTATCGAGCCGTTGGACGAAATCGAAATTGCCAATCCCGACCCCGCCCCCTCCGATGCGAAAAGTCTGATGAATTTTCTTCAAGGCTCGTCGAATGAAACTTCCGTACTGCTTGACGACTGCGGGATTCACATCGGAAATATTATGCTGATATATCCCCGCCGCCACAAACTTTTTATCAACGGAAACGCGATTGCACTCACTCCGATTGAATTTGAATTGTTGCTCATACTTGCCGCCCATCCCAACCAAACTTTGACGACGAAAGAAATTTATAAAAATTTGTGGGACGAGGGGGATTTAATCGTCACGAGTTTTACTTTGAAAACTCACGTCAGCAATTTGCGCAGAAAACTTCGAGACGCATCTGACAATAAAATTCAGTTAAGAAATTGTCGCGGTGACGGATACTGCTTGTCTATTTCTGAACCGACAGAAAA
>CAJOCT010000176.1 GCA_905236725.1 uncultured Selenomonadaceae bacterium
GAATTTTTTTCTGCGTTGCACATTTTCAAAATTTTTTCTATCAATCCGACAGGTTTGGGAGTTGAAAAAAATTTTTTATAGTCAAAAATATTTCCCATTTCATCTGCAGCATTTTTATTTGTAACTTCATTCAAAATTGAACGCTGAACTTTTCCTTCTGAAGGTACTCTAACTTTTTTTACTACAGTATAGCCACCATTTTTATTTTTAACAAAATCAACATTTCCTTTTGCCAACTCTTCATAAAAAGTTTTTTCTGAAATTTGCCAAGTTCCATTTTTTATAATTGTTCCGTCAGGACATTTAACATCATAAATAATTGGATTGTTTAATCCCGGACGTGATAAAGTATCGTAATAAAATTTTCCAATCTCATCAGAAAATTTATATCTTTTGAGATAATCGCCCTCATATGGAACTCTCCATTTTTTATTTTGGAAAGAAATATTTTTGCAATAAATAAAAATATATTCGTGGTCGGTTGCAATGAAAGTTGAATCATTTCCACCGCCTTTTCTTTTTTGCCAAACAAGTTGAGCAATAAAATTTTGCGAGCCGAAAATTTCATCACAAATCAATTTTAAATTAGCCTGTTCGTTGTCGTCGATAGAAATAAAAATTGCTCCGTCGTCCGCGAGAAGTTTTTTCAAAAGTTTAAGTCGCGGAAACATCATGCAAAGCCATTTATCGTGGCGGGTTAATTCTTCGCCTTCCTTGCCGACGACTTGCCCGAGCCATTTTTTAATTTGCGGCGAATTGACGTTGTCGTTGTAAATCCAATTTTCGTTTCCGGTGTTGTAAGGCGGATCGATATAAATACATTTAATTTTTCCTTCGTACTCCGGCAAAAGAGATTTCAGCGCGAGCAAATTATCGCCGTGAATAATTTTATTTTGAGTTTCGCCGCCGAAATTATATTTTTTTTCGAGAATGTGGAACGGCGGATTGTAAGTTGCAACTTTTTCTTTTCCGATAAAATTGAGCGTCGGCATAAAAAATTTTCCTCCCAAAATAATTTTCGAGAGGATTATAACATTTTTTTGTTAAGTCGCGGAAAAAAGTTTCCCGAAATAAAAATTGCAAAGATTTTTATCACGGCAATTTTTCGCATTAAACGGAAAAATTATTTCAAGAAATAATTTCTCAAAAAATTCAATGACTTTTCGGTAAGAAATTGATATAATTTTTTCACTGGAGGAAGGATGATTGAACTTGCAAAATATGTTCCTAAACTTGAAAATATTTTTTCCGATAAACAGTCCGGCAAAGATTTTGACTATTGAACGATTCATGGCTGGTTGAGTCCGACAGGAATTATGGAATTGCTTGAAAAAAATATTTCTGTTGGAAATGAAAATCTGCAAAAAATGTCATTCGACTTGCTTTGTGACAGAGACGGATTGAATTTGCGCGACTATCAGTTAAAAGCAGTGCAAGCCGTAGAAAATGCCGTTATTGCCGGACAAAAAAATATTTTGCTGGCGATGGCAACAGGTACGGGGAAAACTCGAACAATTTTGGGAATGATTTACCGATTTTTGAAAAGCGAACGATTCAGGCGAATTTTATTTCTCGTGGACAGAAATTCACTCGGTGAACAGGCTCAAGATGTCTTCAAAGAAGTGAAACTCGAAGATTTGATGACGCTTGAAGAAATTTATAATATCAAGAAGTTGGAAGAACGGAATTTTGAAAAAGAAACGCGGATTCAAGTTGCTACCGTCCAAAGCATGGTCAAGAGAATTATTTATAACGAAGAAAATTTTGTTCCTGCGGTGACGGATTACGACTTGATAATTATTGACGAAGCACATCGCGGTTACATTCTCGACAAAGAAATTTCTGAGGACGAAGAAAATATTTTTGAAAATCAATCAGATTACCAAAGTAAATATCGCAGTGTAATAGAATATTTTGACGCTGTCCGAATTGCACTGACTGCAACGCCGGCATTGCATACAACAAAAATTTTCGGTGCGCCGATTTTTAAATACAGTTACCGCGAGGCAGTAATCGACGGATATTTGGTTGATTATGACGCTCCGCACATTCTCAAAACAAAATTGAGCGTTGAAGGCATTCACTATAAACAGGGCGATAATGTTGCTGTTTATGACCCGACGACGGGAGAAATTACCAACAGCGAATTACTTGAGGACGAACTAAATTTCGATGTTGAAAATTTTAACAGGCAAGTTGTCAATGAAAATTTTAACCGTGTAATTTTGGAAGAAATCTCAAAAAGTATTGA
>CAJOCT010000177.1 GCA_905236725.1 uncultured Selenomonadaceae bacterium
AAATAAAAAATCTAACAATAACCGCGTTGACGCTGAAAGTCTTCGCGCTCGTTTGAATGAAAGGAGAAATCACAAATGGACATCTTAACTTTGATTGACAAAAGAAATAATTTGATGGACGAAGCCGAAAAATTTCTTACCGAAAAAACCACTAAAAACGGCGGATTGTCGGACGACGATGCAAAAACTTATGCGGAAATGGAAAAAAATATTGACGCTGTCACCGAAAATATCGAACGTTTTCAGCGTCAAAACGCGAGAAATTCTGCAGACTGCTCATTTACAAGAGCTCCGATCCGTCCCGAATTGTCCGGCAACACCAATACTAAAGTCGGCAGGGCAAGCGACGAATATAAAAAAGCCGCCTTAGACGCTATCCGTACGAAATTTAAAAATGCCAATAACCTTTTACAGGAGCAAGTCGGCACTGATGGCGGGTATTTAGTGCCTCAAGAATGGGACGAACACTTGACCGTTGCGCTTAAAGAAAAAAATGTTTTTCGCGGCTTAGCTGACGTAATCACTACGAACAGCGATCATAATATGCCGTTCACTACCAACGGAGCCGCTGCATATTGGCTCGGTGAAGGACAGGCGGCAACTCAAAGTAACGCAACATTCCAGCAAAAAACACTTCACGCACATAAATTAGTGACGTATTCGGTCATAACCAACGAGTTGCTTTTTGACAGTGCTTTTGATATTGAAGGCTATATCCTCGAAGATTTTGCAAGAACTTTGGCGGATAAAGAAGAAGACGGTTTTATCAACGGCACGGGCGCATTAAATCATCAGCCCGAAGGAATTTTAACAACTGCCGCAAGTGATGCTTCGATGGTACAGGTAACTGCGGGCGCGAATCTTGCGTCAGATGACCTTATAAACTTAGTTTACAGTCTGCAAAAAGAATATCGCAAAAATGCGGTATTTCTCGTTAATGACGCCACTCTCGCGGCGGTTAGAAAATTAAAGGACAACAACCTTGCTTGTATTTGGCAACCTTCGTATCAAGCGGGAGAACCTGACAGATTGCTCGGTTACCCAATTTACACTTCGCCGTTTATGCCGACAATCGCCGCCGGAAATATGGTTATTGCCTTCGGCGATTTCAGTTATTATAAAATTGGTGACAGAGGAGCCCGCGCTTTTCAACAGTTAAATGAACTCCACGCCCCTAATTTTATGACAGGTTACATAATGACTGAACGTGTTGACGGCGTGTTGTTACTTAACAGGGCTCTCCGCGTTCTTAAAATTAAGCCGTAATTTTGTCAGCAAGCGTCAATCACAGACGCTTTTTTTATAAAATTTTTTAGGAGGTTTTTAAAATGTTTGGACAGACCGAACTCGAAAACTTTAAAGGTATCGTGGAACTTCCGCAAGAGGCGGCAAGTGCGTGGGGCGAACTCGACGGGCTTAAAGAGTGTGGCGCAGGCTATAAGCCTTTGCTCTACATCGGTAAACAGCAGGTAAAAGGCGTTAATTATTGGTTTATCGCCGAACAGACTTTAATCACTCGAAACGCGGAACGCCGTATCGTGAAAATCGCCATCAATCATTTTGAAAACAAGTATACGGTTATTCCGCACTCTTTGAGCGTCATTGACTTCAGTCTCTAAAAATGATTATCTCACTTGAACAAGCGAAAGAGTATCTGCGGGTTGATTCCGATGAGGAAGATACTTTGATTGAGGCTCTTATTAAGTCGTCGCAAAACCTGTGCCAAGATGTTACTCGTCTTGACGAATCTGATTTTGAATCGGCGGGCGAAGTTGCCAAAATTGCGGTATTTTTCGCGCTGGGCTATTTCTATGAGCATCGTGAAAACGCAGATACTCACGCTTTAACTTTACGCTTGCGGAGTTTACTCTTTGGAATAAGGAAGGACTGTTTTTAATGCAAGTTTCGATTGCAGATTTATCTGAACGAATCTGCATTGCTTACTTCCCGACAACTCAAAACCAATACGGCGATATTGTCCAAAGCGATGAAATTATTCGCTGTACCGTTTGGGCTAAAGTTTTTCCATTGACCGCAAAAATCAATGACGAGACTCCCGAAAGAAAAAATATTATTAACTATCGGGTGACAATCAGACGCAGAACAGATATTTTGCCTGACGATATAATCATATGGCGGGGACGACGTTTAAAATTGCTCTCCCCGCCTTATCCTTTTGAAGGCAAACGAAAATTTATCTGTATGGACTGCGCGGAGGTGATTGAAGATGGCA
>CAJOCT010000178.1 GCA_905236725.1 uncultured Selenomonadaceae bacterium
TCGTCAAAATTTTTCGGCGGCATTTTTTCGATATTTTTTAAAGCGTCTTGAAGATAAAGCGCGGAAGCAAAACGAAAATTTCCCTTTGAAATATTCACGTCACGAATTTTTCCCGCAAAAAAATAAATGTCCTCAAATAATTTTTCGTGAATGTATGAAAGTTTCTCAAAACTTCCCGCGCGAAAATTTTTTAATTCGTCGCTCTGCCAAAGTTGGATTGCCTTTTGTTTACTGATTTTTTCTTCCGTCCGCGCCAATTCAACTTGATTTTCGATGTTGAGTTTATTCTCCGGCAAAATTTTCCTCCTCAACTTTTACGGGGGAAAATTTTTTTGCAAAATCTAAAATATTTCCCGAGGCGTTGACGTAAGAGACCGGCATAATTTCGCGCTTGCCCGTGATTCCGTAATACCAAGTGCCTTCGCGCTCATAAAAATTCAAAAAACTTACTCCCGCACTCTTGCCCACAACGTCAATAACTTTTATCGAAAATTCCCGACCGTTCCTTTCCCATTCGAGCGAAGTGTCTTCAACGTAAACCGTGATATTTTCGCCGCTCCAAACCCAATGATGCGCGGCGTGAACAGTTTGAGCGCAAAAAAATAAAATCGCCAGGCTTAAAAAAATTTTTTTCATTTCACAAATTCCCCCGCGACTCCGTTTCTAAAAAGTTTTTCAATTTTAACCCGAACAATTTCGCCGAGTTTAATTTCTTGATTCGACGGCACATAAACGCGAATATAATTTTTCGTCAGCCCGTCGATAAAATTATTTTCTTCAGTTTCAGAAATTATTTCAACCATCCGCCCGATTAACTTTTCTGCAAAAATTTTTTCTTTTGACTTCGCGATCTCCAGAACTTTTTCGACGCGATTTTTTTTTGTCTGCGAATCAATTTGATTTTTCATTCCGGCCGCCAAAGTTCCTTCGCGTGCGGAAAAAGGGAAGACGTGAATTTTGCTGAAAGGTTGAGTTTGCAAAAAATTTATTGTCTCCTCGAAATTTTTTTCAGTTTCGCCGGGAAAACCGACTATTAAATCCGTGCCGATTGAAATTTCAGGAATTTCTTTGACAAGTCGCGCAGTCAAGTCTGAAAAATTTTTCGTTGTATAAGGTCTTCGCATCGCTTTTAAAATCTCATCGCTGCCCGATTGCAAAGGCAAATGTAAATGATTGCAAATTCTCGAATCATTTTTCATCAAGTCAATAAGTTCGTCAGTCATTTCGACAGATTCAATCGAGCCAAGCCTCAATCTCAACGGCTCCGCAGTTTCCAAAACAGTTTTAACCGCATCGACGAGAGAAATTTTTTCGTGAAAGTCCCGACCGTACGCGCCAATGTGAATACCCGTCAAAACAATTTCCTTGAAAAAATTTTTCTTGAGTTCAAGACATTCTGCGCGGATATTTTCAAGACTGCGCGAACGAACTCGACCGCGGACAAGCGGAATAATGCAATAAGAGCAGAAATTATTGCAACCGTCCTCAATTTTCAAGAAAGCGCGAGTTCTTTGCGGAGTGTGCGGAAGTTCTTCAAATTCGGAAATATTTTCGACTTCGCCGACTTGTAAAATTTTTTTTCCGCGATTTTTAAAACATTCTTCGACAAGTTCGACAATTCTCATTCGGTCTTTCGTGCCGATAATTATGTCAACGCCGTCAATTTGAGAAATTTTTTCGGGCTCACTCTGTGCATAACAACCGACGACGACCATCACGGCATTTTTATTCGCGCGTGCCGATCGTCGAATTATCTGTCGAGACTTTTGCGAACTCAATGCGGTAACCGTGCAAGTGTTCACGACGACAACGTCAGCCGATTCAACTTCATTCGTCAATTCGTAACCCGCCGCCGTGAAAAGTTTTTGCATTGCTTCGGTCTCGTACTGATTCACCTTGCAGCCCAAAGTATGAAAGGCCGTTTTCAATCTATCAACTCCAAAAAATTTTTATGACTTTTCAAGCAAAATATGAATATCGGAGCAAAAATAATTTTTGTCAATGACATGTTGCAAATTGTCCATCATAGGAACAAAGCGATCTCGGCAAACTTTCGCAAATTCTTCGTCGCCTTTATTTTCCGCAGTCACCATAATGTTACGCAAAAGATCAGCCGCGTCCGCTCCAAATCTCCACTCGCCCAAAGGTTTCCAATTATACTTTTTGCAAAGCCA
>CAJOCT010000179.1 GCA_905236725.1 uncultured Selenomonadaceae bacterium
AGTGAATTTTTTGCGGTCTAGCCTTCGGTTCGGGTTGTCTCAATGAGATATTCCCGCTTAATACCGCGCTGATAATCTGCAATCTTCAAACGGCTTGACCGCAGACGGCAATCTCTTTACCTGTTATACGGCGAATACGTTCAAAAGGCACGTTGGATTTATAATCAATGTCAACTTTTCCGTCGGCGCAAAGTTTTATTCGGATTTTTTTTCAAAACACCGTCGCTGTGTGCCTTCGCGTATTCCACATATTTTTTGAGTTCGTCAGCAGTGAAAACAGTTTCGTCAGCCTCGACGACTACATTGTCAATTATCATTTACATCAATCCTTTCAATTTTGGCGGCGATTCTATAGCGATAGAATTTTTCGCCGCCTTGTTTCAGTTAAGAATTTTCGTAGTCCCCAATTTCGCCGCAATCGGCACATTCAAAGCCGACAGAACCAAACTTCAGAACATCCCAGCATTTTTGGCGCATTGCCTCGGAGTAAAAATCAATATTGCCGTTTTCGTCAAGCCAAAATTCAACGTCGTTCAAATCGGCACTAAGCACTACATTTTCACTGCCGCAATTCGGGCATTTAGGTTGTTTCATTTCAATCCGCCTCCTTAAAGTAACCGCGCTTTTCATTTTTCTCATTGACGCGGCGGAAAATCTCCGAGCGTCCCTTTTCGTCATAACCGATTGCGTTCAAATACGAAATGCACACCGTGATAATATCCGCAATTTCTTCGGCAATCCCTATGTTTGTACTTCCGCTCCAATCTCGCATATAGTGTTGGTCAACTACTTCAAAAATTTCTTCCTGAAATTTCAAGTAAAAATCGCTCGGCGTGTAGTTTTTGATACGTTTTCCGTTGCCGTCGTGAATTACAGGGCGCGGCAGAATTTTTTCGCTATGTTCGCCGGTAATAAAATCCATAATCTTTACACACTCATCGATTGAAATATCTTCAATCTCCATTTTGCCATTGACATAACCCACATTCATTTTTTTTCTTCCTCAAACTCTTCTTCGAAAACTTTAATAGTGAAAGCGATTCCGTGCAGAACTTCATCGACGGTTTTGCCGGTCTTTTTGGAAAGTTCCCAAACGTCGTGAGTTGTGTCGGCACTGAATTGAGTAAAGCTCAAATCGCGTTCCTCGATCACGTCTTTGTCCGTGAAAACCAAAATGCGGTAGTTAAATCCCTCCGCCTTCAAACTGTCGGCGAATTTTTTCACTTCAGTTTTAATACCAATCATTTTTTCTCAACCTTTCATAAAATTTTAGTTCGTAAAAATATTTTTTGGAATCGGCGGCGCATACTCCCAACAAAATTTCTAATCCGCGCTTTGTCGTCCACGTCTTACCGTCTACGTCCTTTATCACGAAGATTTTTTGAGAATCGCGCCGCTCCATAGCTACTATTCCTTTTCCAGCCTGCAGTCGTCAAATTTTTCTCCCGCGACACCCAAATACGAATAGGTATCGGTTTCGCCGCTCAATCTGACTTTAACCAATTCGCCGGTAAAATGCCTTACTGTGTCGCCTTCGTAAACTTCCGCGCCGTCCGCGTCATACCCGACAAGCTGAGCAACGCTGTCGGGGTCAACTTCGTAAAAGTCGCCGTCGCTCCAATCAAAAATTGTTACTTTGTCCCAGCCTTGAGTAATATCGCCGAAAACCATTTTATTTACCGGCTCTCCACAACTGTCTGAAATCGCACGTCCGCGAAACTTAATTTCTCTCATTTCACTCGCTCCAATCTCATTTTTAAAGCCGACAATAAATTTTCTTGCCGTGCATTTTTATCTGCCAAAACTTTAACAACAGATTCGTCGATTGTGTCTTTCGCTATCAAATGATGAATTATTACAGGTTTTTCTTGTCCCGTCCGATGAAGTCTTTTATTTGCTTGCTGATAAAATTCAAGACTCCACGTCAAACTGAACCACACAATGACATTTCCGCCGTATTGCAAATTTAATCCGTGTCCCGCGCTTGCAGGATGCGCCAACATCATTGAAATTTTTCCCGAATTCCATTTTTTTATGTCATCTGCAGTTTGAAGTTGAATCGCCGACGGAAATTTTTTCTTCAATCGCTCCAAATCATGCTGAAACCAATAAAAAACTAAAATCGGCTGATTTACCGTTTCAAAAATTTCTTCAAGCGCATTTTTTTTCCCTCATCATTGTAGACCGCGCCATTTGCGAATTGTAAAAGTTTATTCGCCAACACCCCAGCCGATGACGCTGTCAAAATATTTTCTTTTATCGGCAAAACTAAATCTTTCTCAAAACGTCGATAAGCAATTTTTATTTTTTCGGGAAAATTTATTTTTACAAAATTATTCATTACAGGCGGCAAAGTTAAATAATCTTCGCTTTTCATTGAAACGCATATGTCAGAAATTTTTTTGTAAATAATTTTATCTGCGCCACGTTTTAAATTCCAGTTGTAAACTATATGACCACTCGACGCGCCCGCCGTGAAATATTTTCTCCGATATTCGCCGAGTGTTTTGCCTAAACGCTCTCCGCCGTCAAGCAAAAATATTTGCGGCCATAAATCCATTAAAGAATTCGGCGCGGGAGTTCCAGTCAATTCCACAAGCCGATTTATTTTCAAGCGCAAAAATTTCATCGCCTTAAATCTTTTCGTCTGCGGATTTTTGAAACTGCTACTCTCATCAATCACAATCATATCGAACGGAAAAACGAAATCTGATTTTTTAAAATGAAATTGATTTAAAAGCCACACAAGATTTTCTCGGTTGATTACATAAACGTCAGCAGATTTTTTTAAAGCGGCAAGCCTTTTCGTTTCCGATCCGAGTATCGGAACTATTTTTAGATTCAGATTTTGCCACTTTTCATTTTCTTCAAGCCAAGTAGTTTCTGCCACTCTTAACGGCGCGATAATTAAAACTTTTTCGACTTCAAATCTGTTGTAAATCAATTCTTGAATCGCCGTTAATGTGATGACACTCTTACCCATTCCCATATCTAAAAACAATCCGACAGCATTTTGTTCAATAATTTTTTTTATCGCAAATTCTTGATAAGGTCTTGCGTGAAAAATTTCAGTCGTCATTTATTCTCCTCAAAGATAATTTTTGGCGTACAAAAAATAATTGTCTTGATTTTTTGGCGTACAATAATTACCTTTTCAAAAAATTATAAACCGCGTCAAATCAACGTTTTTAAAATTT
>CAJOCT010000180.1 GCA_905236725.1 uncultured Selenomonadaceae bacterium
TCGGGTTGAGCGACTTTGGTAAGGAAATCGTGGACATAACTCTTGACGCTGTTTATAATCGCGAGAAAAAATCTTCAAAGAGTTAATCAAATTCACCTTGCCACATTATAATCTTTTCAAAATCATTTTTGTTGTTCTGCCAGCCCATTTTTCAAAAAATTTTTCGCAAACAAAAAAGACTGCCCAAATTCGGACAGTCTTAATTTTTTAATAAATAATTTCTGATATCGTCAGCTTTTCTATTCAACGCCGAATGTAGTTTCTCAAAATAATTTTTGTGTATCGAATTTTGAATATCATCGCGAAGTGCGTCGCTTGTTTCGCTGAAAAATCCTGTCGCCCAAAGAATATCGCCAAAAAACGCATCTGCCGCCTCATTTATATGAAATCCGTATTTTTTATCTGAATTTCGCCTAACCGTCTTTTGAGTTCGGATATAAATTTGATAATGTAACGATTCATTTTTAACGAGCTCCTCAAATTCTGTTCGCACTGCCGACACATATTTTTTTGCGTCAAAATTTATTTCATCGGGAGAGCAGGTAAATTCTTTCAAAGTCAGCGGCAGTTTTAAATTCAAATTTCTAAAAATTTTTTCTGTTCGCTTTTCCACTTCGCAATTTATTTTATGATAAAAATTTTCTTGCGAAGGTTCATAAACAAAAAAATTTTTTAATTGCCTGTCTTCGTACATTTTCAAAACCTGCGCGATATATTCATCAAGTTTTGCATAAATGTTTGAGTCGAATGAAATCATTCCCGCAACATCTGCCTCAACCTCCGTATCGTAAATATAATGAAAGTCATCGGGATACTTCAATTTTTTTTCCAACGAATATTTTTTCGGCTGAAAACGATATTCTTCGACCGTCGGCAATTTTACGCTGAATGACAAAAAATATTTCTGTAACAATTCTTCCAATTCTTTTCGCTCAGTTTCTTTGGGTTTAACAAAAAAATTTTTTAATCTGCTGACTAAATTTTTTCCTTGAAGTTCGGCTAAAATTTCATCGACTGATTGAAAGCGGTCGGCGGGATTAAAATTTGTCGCCTTGCGAATAATTTTTTTCAGTCGATCAGATTTTGGCTGAAGAAGTTTTAAAGTTACTCCGAGCGAATAAATATCACTTCTGCAATCTGTTTGAGAAAAACCGAATTGTTCGGGCGGCGCATAACCTCGCGTCCCAAGCCATTCCGTATCCGATTCCGAAATATTTTTTATTTTTCGAGCAATGCCGAAATCTGTTAAAAAAATTTTTTCTCCCTGCAAAATGATATTCGACGGCTTGATGTCACGATGAAGTATTTTATTTTTGTGAAGAATTTTTAAACATTCGCAGAGTTGAGTTAAAATCGAAATTATTTTTTCTTCAGAGAAAATTCCCCGTTCCAATATTTCAGATAAATTTTCTCCCTCGATAAATTCTTCAATGACAAAATTTTCAGCGACGAAAAAAATTTTTGGAGTGTACGGATTGTCAATTTTTTTCAACTGAAGATATATTTCCGAGTTCCGAATTTTTTTCAAAATGCAAAGTCGGCGATTTATTTTATCGAACATCAGCGAAAGATTTTCCTTCCATTCTTCGATAAGCTGAAAATTCTTTTGCAAAAATTTATCCTTCATAAATTGACCTCCGAATAAATTTTTTATATTTTACACGTCGAAGGAGGAAAATTCTATGTTTAAAAAAGATACCGAAAAATTGCTTGCCGAAATCAAAGGCGACTCCGACATGAAAAAATTTTTGACAAGAAATAAAAAAGAATTCGTAAAACCGTTTCACATTTTTTTGGAAGAACTTTTGCAAGAAAAAAAATTTAAATAAAGCCGACGTAATTAAAAATTCGCTCATCAATACTAATTACGCTTACCATATTTTCAGCGGCAAAAAAAATAAGCCCTCGCGGGATAAAATTATTGCTCTCGCCATTGCCATGAATTTAAATCTTGACGAAACGCAATATTTGCTGAGATATGCCGGTGAAGGTTCGCTGTATCCTCGCAATTCGCGTGACGCTCTAATCATTTCCGCCATTGAGCAAGGACTGACCGTGACCGTTACCAATTTGCTTTTGACTGAATTTAATGAATCTGTTTTAAATTAAATGGCAACAAATAGCTTTGACATTAAAATAAACTATTTGAAGGAGGTGAAGAAAATGTTGTCAATTTTACATCGTATCGCTTTTTCTTTTTCAAAGCAATCTTAAGTACTTCGGAAACTGCCAATATTTTAAACTGCAGTGATCAGACCGTCTATAAGCTGATAATAAGCTGATAAAAACGGGCAAAGTTCAGGCTTATAAAAATTCGGCACACGGAGCTTGGCGCGTATTGGCGGAGTCGGTACACGACTACCAAAAATCAA
>CAJOCT010000181.1 GCA_905236725.1 uncultured Selenomonadaceae bacterium
TTCGCTCGGCGACGGTTTTGAAAAAATTCTCGAAAAAAATTTTGAACGCTCGCAAGAGCAACTCGACACAAAAATTGAAATTATTGTCGGAAATCCTCCGTACTCGGTCGGTCAAAAATCTGCAAATGACAACAATCAAAATAATTTTTACGAAAATCTTTCTGCAAGAATTTCTGAAACTTATGCCACAAAAACACTTTCCGCAAATTTAAAAAATTCTCTGTACGATTCTTACATAAAAGCATTTCGCTGGGCAAGTGACAGAATTGGCGATACTGGAATTATCGGTTTTGTAACAAATGGCGGTTGGCTTGACGGAATTGCCATGAATGGATTAAGAAAATGTTTTGAGGAAGAATTTAGCGAAATTTATATTTTTAATTTGCGTGGAAATTCTACTTTAAAAGGCGAATCCCGAAAAAAAGAACGTGAAAATATTTTTGCGGAAGGTTCAAAAGCTCTCATAGTAATAACGATTTTAGTAAAAAATCCGAATCACGTCGGCAACGCGGAAATTTTTTACAAAGATATTGGCGATTATCTCACTCGCGAACAAAAACTTAAAAAAATTTCTGAAACTAAAACTGTTTTGAGCGACGATTTTAAAATTTTAATTCCGAATGAAAAAAATGATTGGATAAATCAACGCAATGAGAAAAGTTTTGATGATTTTATTTCACTTGTTCCAGACAAAAAATTTGATTTAACATCCAAAACTTTTTTCATCATAAATTCTTTAGGAGTTTCTACTGCTCGTGATAAATGGTGCTACAATTTTTCTAAAAAAATTTTGTCAAAAAATATTCAGATGACGATAGATTTCTATAATTCGCATGAATCATCAGAAATTGACGAAAAAAAATTTGTTTGGACTGATTTGTCAAAAAATAACAAAAAACGCAGAAAAAAATATTTTTACGATGAAGAGAAAATTATTGAATCGAACTACAGATTATTTTGCAAACAAAATCTTTATTTTGATGAAAATTTGAATGAAAGACGCGGACAAATGCCACAACTTTTTTCTAATAGAAATGAAAAAAATTTTTTAATTTGCATATCAAAAGGCGATAAGAAAAATTTTTCAGTTTTTTTGACAGATAAAATTTGTGACTATCATTTTATAGGTGACACTCAGTGTTTTCCGCTGTATTATTACGAGCGAGACGAGAGCAATTTATTTTCGGAAATGGCGGAGCGGCGGGACGGAATCAGCGATTTTATTTTAAATTTGGCTTGTGAGAAGTACGGACTTTTTGTATCACAAAAATTAAATTCGCCGCACTTTTTGTATCACAGAAATTCAGATGAAGGCACTTTTTGTATCACGAAAAGTCAATTGAAGGAAGAAATTTTTTATTATGTTTACGGATTTTTGCATTTGCCGAGTTACAGAGAAAAATTTTCTGCGGAGTTGAAAAAAAGTTTGCCGAGAATTTTTTTGGTTGACAGTTACGAGGATTTCAAAAAAATTTCTGCGGCTGGGCGTGAACTTGCTGACATTCATTTGAATTACGAAAATTTTGAGAAACCTGCGGGCGTTGAGGTAGAAATTTCTGCGGAAAATTATTTTGTTCGGAAAATGAAATTATCTTCTGACAAAAAAATTTTGATTTACAACGAGTTCATCACGATAAAAAATATTCCCGAAAAAATTTTTGAATACGTTGTGAACGGTCGGAGCCCGCTTGAATGGATAATTGAGCGTTATCAGATAAAAATTGACAAGGCGAGCGGAATTGAAAATAATCCGAATGATTTTTGCGAAGAGATTGGCGACGAAAAATATATTTTGAAACTTTTGTTGAGTTCAATGACGGTTTCGATAAAAACTTTGGAAATTGTAGAAAATCTTCCTGAAATAAATTTTGAGTAAAAAAAATTAACTCCGATGAAAAAAATTCGTCGGAGTTTTAATTTTTTTATTTCAACGTGCGGAAATTTCAAAATTTAAATATCTTCGCCGTTCGAGGCAATAACTTTTTTGTACCAGTCGAAAGATTTTTTCCTGTAACGATTGCCAGAGCCGGTTCCGTCGTCATTTAAATCGACGTAAATAAATCCGTAACGTTTCGCAAGTTCGCCGGTCGTAAAGCTGACAACATCAATGCAGCCCCAAGGA
>CAJOCT010000182.1 GCA_905236725.1 uncultured Selenomonadaceae bacterium
ATTGCACGTTGGCTGATATTGAACAGAAATACATTGAAGGCGACCCGACACTGACTATAAATACAGTCCCGCTTGATGACACTCTCGACATCAACGGCAAAAATGCAGAATCAGGCAGCCCGAATGAAGGACTTGTGACCTTCGACATAATTTTTGATACGTACGCTCCGACGACGGGCGAGCCAATAAAAATCATAATCAACATTGAGCCGCAGAAAACCACAATTGGTCTTGACTATAAGTTAATGAAGCGGGCAGTCTATTATGCGGCACGGCTTATATCATCACAGAAGGAAAAAGAATTTCACGGTGACGACTACAACGGCATGAAGAAAATTTATTCAATCTGGATTTGTATGAACGTTCAAAATTATCGTGCCGATTCTATACAACACGGGCGTTTCATAAAGTTTTTTTCCTCTCAAAACAAAAAAATTATGGAAAAAATTATAACTTTTTCTTAAAATTTTTTATCAAATTTTACAAAATTTTGGATATTAGCTCTTTAAAACTTACGATAAGTTTTTGAAATCCGAAAAATTTGAGCAAAATTTTTAAAAGTCAGTGATTTTGACAAATTTATGAAACGCCCGTGTTCTATACAAGAATATCGGTTGACTGAAAATGTACTGCACGGAAATTTTCGAGATGCTCTTGAAAATTATGATTTAATCGACATAATAGTTTTGAATCTCGGAAAAAAACCTACAACACACAAATTGTTAAATCTGTTTGCATCTGATTTTTATGGATTTGAAAACGTCGAGCGAAAAAAAGAAAATTTTGAAAGAAGATTACGATTTGGAAATTACTTATGACATGGGAGAGGAAGTGTCGAAGATGGGCGGATTGATGGGCCTTTACTTGAAATTGCGGCAGACGAAAGCCAAAAAGAAACTTTGCTGAAAAATGTTCGCAATTTGATGAAAAATTTAAATTTATAGCAAATTTGCTAAATAGTGATAACGCAACCACAATGAGAAAACCAGCCGCGACAGTCAGCCTCTTCAACCAATAAAAGTGCATCTACAATAGCCTTTGGTAACTTTTCTTTGATTCGTATTTTCCACGTTCGCAGATAGGCTTTCATTTTTGCCCACATCAATTCTATCGGATTAAATTCAGGACTGTAAGGCGGTAAATATTTGACTTCTGCTCCTACGCCCTCTATAAGTTCTTTTATTCCTTGAACTTTGTGAACTGAAAGATTGTCCATGACTACGATGTCGCCGGGTTTCAACGCAGGACACAAAATCTTCTCCACATATTCTTTGAAACGCTCGGCCGCTCAAACGAATGCCGGAAACTATCGTCGTACGAACAGGTCTGTTGAACGGCACCGAATCCTTTACTCGTTCTTTTCCTCTACTTCGACCGTAATTTCTCGTCAATCCGATATTTACTCCGCTTTCATCAAGAAAAACCAATTTTGTTGCATCCGTTTCTTCAAGAAATTTTTTCCATTCTTCACGTTTTTGAACAACATCGGGACGTTTTTGCTCGGCGGCGTGAATCATCTTTTTTTTCGTGTGAGTTTGAGTTTATACAAAATGGCATCACACAAAGCGGATTTTTTCACCGGCAAGGAAAGTTCCTCAATCAATTCCTGCAAAGTTATGTCAGGAACTTCTTCAATTTTTTTCCTTATATGTTCAAGCATTTCGGGAGTAAGTTTGGATTTGACTCCACGTTTGGAAGTTTGCAGTGCCAATGATCCGGTCTTTCTTTTTTGTGCCGCGAGTCTGTAAACGGTACTTTCCGCAACCGAAAACATGGTTGCAACGTTTTTTATATCTTTTGTTTTTTCGTAAGCAGCAACCAGTCTTTCACGGGCATCTTCACTTAAAATTTTTTTGTACATTTCACTTCATCCAAAAAACATTTTACAGGATAATTAAATTTTTGTCATTATTTCTATTTTTCGGAATTGCTATAAATTCTGATTCTCCAGATGTCGGTGACAAAATTATTCAGGCTAAAATTTTGCATCCCAATTTTTCGACTGAAGAATTAGAAAAAATTGTCGGCTTTTCTCACACTACTGTCTCCAAATATCTTCTTCAATTTCGTTCAAAATTTTACAATATTAACGTGTAAGCAACTGTAGGAGTGATTATTTTCAATACAAATGTCGAATTTTAAGAACTTGACATCAAAAAAGCTCCAAACTTTCAAGTTCGGAGCTTATATTTGATTTAATCCTCTCACTGTGTTAAAATCTCGCTAGTTCAACCACAAAACCTCGACACAGAGGGAGGGGCTTAAAAAAGTAAATATATTTTCAAGAACCACCTTCAAGAGGCGGTAATTGTTTCAAATTTGGCTAGATATTACCACCTCTTGAAGGTTTTGTCAAAGGCAAACTTATCTTTAGGAGGTAATTTTTATGAAAACTATTTACAAACAAAACGATCAGCTTAAGGCAGATGTCAAAAAAATTCTGCCGGAAACTCTTATCGCTTACAACATTGTCGGTTCAGCAAAAAAATCGGGAATTGTTTGCCCGAATTGCGGCAACGGCTTGGGTGAAGACGGCACGGGAATTATTCCCACCGATTACAACGGCTGTCCCAGTTACTACTGCCACAAGTGCGATTCTCATTTCGATAACTTCGACTTAATTGCGGCGCATTTTCATCTTGACGTTAAGAGAGATTTTCCGAAAGTTTTGGCTGAAGGCGCGACTTTGCTCGGCGGTAATGCTCATTTGTCGGTTGCTCCTGTTCGCATTCCTGTCAAAAAGAAATCGGAGGACGTTCCGCAAGACTTTTCTGCTTTCATTGAGGAGGCTTTCATCAACATTGAAAATCTCCCCGTTTCTGCTCGTCGCGGGCTTTTGTTGAAAACTTTGGAACATTTTAATTGCGGATTCACTTCTGCTTGGCGGCATCCCAAAGTTCCCAACGCTCCTCTTTCCGCAAGACTTATTATTCCGACATCAAAGTTTCATTATCTTGCGCGCGCAATTTCGTCCGACGTACCTAAACAGTTTGCGAAACAACACGCCGGTTCTAAGGAAATTTTCAATATTGAGGCTCTTACACCTGATTCCACTGTTATTGTCGTGGAGGGCGAATTTGATTGCATGTCAATCTGGCAAGTTTCCGATGGCAAAATTCCTGCCATTGCGGTCAGCGGCTGTGCCAATTACAAACTTTTGCTCGAATGGCTTGATAAAAATCCCGATTGCAATATTAAATTTATTGTAATGTTTGACAATGACAGTTCG
>CAJOCT010000183.1 GCA_905236725.1 uncultured Selenomonadaceae bacterium
TAGCAAAAAAAAATAAATGTTGCTTATATTGGTTCTGTGATTGGCGGTCGGAAGGCTTCTATTTAAACACAATGCAAGAAAGCAACATACCTGTCAAAAATTGCCTTGTCTGGGATAAAGGGAGCGGGGCAGGAACTTTTTATAATTTTGTTCACGAATTTGTTTTATTTGCGACTTGGAACAATAGATTTGCTAAGAAGGGCATAGGTGGCAACATTATAAAGGATATTCCGGGCTTTTCTTTTAACTGCAGAATTGACGGCGGGAAAGTTCACACGTCGCAAAAGCCGTTAAAAATTATTGAGAAGTTTATTCAAGATTCAACGGAGGAAGGCGAGGTCGTTTTGGATTGCTTTTTAGGCTCGGGGACGACGGCGGCCGCGGCGATAAATACCAGCAGAAAATTTATCGGCTTTGAGACCGATGAAAAATATTTTGAAATTGCGCAAAAACGAATTGCGGAGGCTCTTCAGAAAAAATCTGAAAGCCTTTTTTGATTGGAGAGGTTAAATTGAAAATTTTTGAATGGCTGAAGGGTAAATTTTCGCGGGATAAACCTCAAAATTCGTACAGGTTTTCGGGAAGACAATCAGCGGAAAAAATGTTAATGATTTTGTGGCGATGCAAAATACCGCCGTGTATGCGTGTGTCCGAACAATCGCCGAATCCATTGCGTCGTTGCCTCTACACCTTTATCAATTCAGAAACGGCGGCAAGGAAAAAGCCATAGACCATTCGTTATATTCTCTATTGCACGACGCGCCGAATAACGAAATGACTTCTTTTGCCTTTCGTGAAAATCTGATTGTGCAGTTGTTGTTACGGGGAAATTGCTATTCATACATTACTCGAACTCTCAGCGGGCGCGGCGCGGTTAAGGAGCTTTATCCTTTGGCGGCAAGTCAAATGAGTGTTGAACGCAATGACGACGGCGAATTGATTTACAGATACAGGCGTTATGATGAAAAAAATCCCAACTTCAAAGAAAAAGGCGAAATAATTTTAAGGCAAGATGAAGTTTTACACGTCGCGGGACTCGGCTTTGACGGGATAATCGGTTACAGCCCGATTGCAATGGCGAAAAATGCGATAGGTCTTTCAATCGCCTGTGAGGATTTCGGCAGTAACTTTTTCGCTAACGGTGCAAGACCAAGCGGAATTTTGAAAACCCCGACGCTGATAAAAAATCCTGAAAAACTGCGCGAAAGTTGGCAATCAATGTATGGCGGAGCAAATGCGGGCAAAGTGGCAATCCTTGAAGAAGGTATGAGCTATGAATCTATAAGCATTCCGCCTGAAGACGCACAATTTCTTCAGACGCGAAAATTTCAGATAGCGGAGATCGCGCGGATATTCCGGGTGCCCTTGCATTTTTTGAACGAGCTCGACCACGCCACATTTTCCAATATCGAAGAACAATCTCGGGAATTTGTCATTTACACTTTGACCCCGTGGATAGCGAGATTGGAGCAGGCATTTAATAAGGCGTTGCTCTTGCCGTCAGAGAAGAAAAAATATTTTATCAAGTTCAATTTAAGTGGGTTACTTCGCGGAAATTATTCAAGCCGTATGCAAGGTTACGCAGTCGGGCGACAAAACGGCTGGCTTTCCGCCAATGATATTCGCGAACTTGAAGATATGAATTTAATCAGTGCCGAAGAGGGCGGTGACTCCTACCTCATCAACGGCAATATGACTAAACTCGCTGATGCGGGCGCGGCTTATCAAAAGGCAGGTGATACGAATGAAAAATAAATTTTGGAAGTGGGCAAAAAATGAAATTACTCAAAATAATGTTTTGAGACTTGACGGCGTAATCGCTGAGGAGTCTTGGTGGAGTGATGAAGTCACGCCAAAACAATTTCGAGAAGAATTAAATTCTTGTGATGGCGATATTGAAGTCTATATCAATTCGCCGGGCGGAGACGTTTTTGCCGCAAGTCAAATTTATACAATGCTCATGGAGTACAAGGGCAATGTTTTGGTAAAAATTGACGGATTGGCGGCAAGTGCGGCAAGTGTTATCGCAATGGCGGGAACAACTACCACAATGAGTCCTACAGCCTGTATTCTTATTCACAATCCTTGGTCATTGACTGCGGGAAATTCTGACGAAATGCGCTCCTGTGCTGAATTTTTGGACGAGATTAAGGAATCAATCATTAACGCCTATGAATTGAAAACGGGATTGTCCAGAGAAAAAATTTCGGAGTTGATGAGTGCCGAAACGTGGATGAATGCAAAAAAAGCATTGGAATTAGGTTTTTGCGACACAATTCTCTTTACCGATGATAATTCTGAATCGGAGAATTTAAGCGCAAATATGTTTTCGCGCAGAATTGCTCAGCAGAAATTTTTAAATGCAGTTCGGAAAAAATTCAGCAAGCCGAATGTAAATAAAAAATCTAACAATAACCGCGTTGACGCTGAAAGTCTTCGCGCTCGTTTGAATGAAAGGAGAAATCACAAATGGACATCTTAACTTTGATTGAC
>CAJOCT010000184.1 GCA_905236725.1 uncultured Selenomonadaceae bacterium
TTTCAGCGCATTTCCTCCCGCTACCACCGCTTGTTTCATCATCGACATTGCTTTTCCACCAGCCGCGTTTGCCAAACTCAGCGCATTTGCTCCAAAATTCCCTTTACCTCCACATTCTGACATTTCTCCCGCCGATTTTGAAAAAGCACTCATTGCCATTTCTTTAAAATTTCCGCCACTTAACGAAGGATTGCCCGACAAAAGTCCCGACACCAATTCCGGGATTTTCTTCGTGATTAAATACAAAATTAGCGCATATAATAACACTTGCAAAAAATAACTCACATTTCCGATAAAATCTATAAAACGGAATTGTTAAAAATGCCATTGTCCAACATTCTATCAGTCATCAACAATTTTTTTGCAAATAAAAAATCCCGACGACTTTTTGCCGAAGGGATTTTTTTTATTTTCAAATTTTATTAATTTCGCAGTAATGATTTAAAAAATCTTCTGCAAATTCTTCGTCATCTGTTCCGCGTTTAACTTCAACTGCCATTTCTAAAAATTTTTTTGCATCTTCATCAGTAAAATATCTGAAAAGTCCGCTACCCCAATGAATATCTTTTTTTTCAACATCATTATGATAAATTTCCCAAAATTTCATTTTTCTGGCTTCATTCGGCAAAAATTCCAAGCAATAATCAAAATTGTCATTAGCTCCAACATAACCGCTTTCTTCATCATCACCTTCAAAAACTTTTCCAATAATGAAGATTGCAACAATCATTCGCGAAGATTCAGGCATATTCGGTTCAACTGTTGTAAAAATACACAAATGACCTGTTTTTGCTCCGCGAATTGTTCGAGGATTTCCATCAGAATCATTTCCTGCGTTAAAATACCAATCGCGAAGTGCTTGACTTTCAAGACAAGGAAAATCTCCGCCAATTTCTTCGTCCCAACTATTTTCAAGTTTTTCACGAGAAATTTTTCTGTCAAAATATTTTCTGCAATCACAACCTTCATTTGAACACCAACGACGATTTTTAATTTTTATGTTGTACTTAATGACGCTGTCACTGCAAATTCCACAAAAACCAATTCGTTCTGAATTTTTTCCACCGTCACAATAATTTAATTTAAATGCAATGCACGGCTTATCAATTTTTTTCATAAAATCACATCCAAAAAAATTTTAATCTTCTTCGACAACTTCAGTCGTAGTTTTTTTAATGGAAAGTTCGTCAAAATTTTCGTCCGAGCCGCTCAAAAGCCACATCAAACCCGCCACGCCGTTATGAATTGCGGAAGAATTTTCTGTGTTAATCGCCTCGTCAATCGTGATGTCGCTTTTAAATCCGCCGAAATTTACAGTTTTTTTACCGGCAATCGTTTCACCGGGTTGCAAAACATTTCCGTCGCGATTCAACATCACATCAAATTTCATCGAACAAGTAGGATCTGTTGCAAAATCTTTTGCCATAATCTCACCTCAAAACTTTTTTTCGATTTTATCACGAAAAATAATTTTCTGCAAAAAAAAATTGCTCATTCGAGCGAAAAATTTTTAAAAATTTTAATCAGCCGTGAGAGCTCCGCGTTCTCTTAAAATTTCGTCAACATTTTTTTTTGCAATTCTTTTCGGCTTGTGAGCGATTAACAAATCAATTCCCTGCAAAATTGCTTCGGTTTTTGTAATATTTTTTTTCTTCGCGATGTTAGAAATTTTTTCCGCCTCAAATTTCGTCAGCCTGAGATTCAGCCTTTCCGAGCGAGGAATTTCTAACTTCGGTCGTCCTCTTTCCATATCTACCGCCACTTTTCAAAGATTTTTAGATTTTTGCATATTATATTTTTTGTACGTCTAAAAATCAAGGAAAATATTTATTGTACGCCTAAAAATATCTTGAGCAAGATTTTTTCTATCAAATTCTGGAAAAGTTGCATAAAAAAAATTGGCTGACCTTCATCAACCAATCTTTAAAAATTTTTTTCTAAAATTTTACATCGCCAAACCTTTTGATTTAAGCTGTTTTTCTGCCAACGCAAGTTTTTTTCTCAACATAGAAATTTCTTTTGCCA
>CAJOCT010000185.1 GCA_905236725.1 uncultured Selenomonadaceae bacterium
ATGAGAGGATTGCCGGTAGCGATAGCTTTAATTTCGGCGTAGGAAAGAGTAGCTTCGTCAACGTCATCAGCAGAACGAACGGGAGTTTTGGAAGTCATAATTTGGGAAATAAAGCGTTGCTTGTTTTCAAGGATTTGATCGGGTAGGGCAGGAGCATTGCTGCCCCCTTCCCCCCTAAGAACCGTACGTGAAAGTTTCCCTTCATACGGCTCAAGCACTTATAAGCCCTGTTTTTACACCGAGCCGACTCATTTAAAATTCAGGGTCAAAACTGCAGTTTTGGTGTACAAGTATTTCTAGATTATCGAGGTTACGACGGATTTTATAGCCTGATTCGACGGTCAAACGTAAACCGCATTTCGGACAAATACCATTTTGAGATTTGTAGAGGTAATGCAATTTCTTTCTGCCGTTGATGTCTCGTTTCATTCGTTTACTGTCGCGTTTCACAAAATAATCGTCCCATTTGGAATCGTATGCAGTCGCGTCAGATTTGGTTTTAAGAAATCGAGTTATTTTGGTATCGGTAGCGTAGATAAGCCGTAAATATTGTCCGTTTTCCAATTCTTCCGAAAAAGTCCAAATACGACCGCCAAATTGATGAAAATATTTTCGAGCTATCCATTTATGAGACTTCTTCGGGTGTCTGCGTTTGCACCAACGCCATAAACATTTCCAAATGTCATAATCTAACTGCTCAAAAATTTCAGAGGAAACATTATATTTTTGAAAATTAACCCAACCGCGAATAATGGGATTGAGTTTTCTAATCAGTGAGGACTGTTTCAAAGTCGGGTTAGCTTTGATTATTCCGCGAATTTTGGAAATAACAGCTTTATAATTGGTGTCAGCGGGCTTAATCAATAATTTATCTTTATACCACTTGACGTTACAGCCGAGAAAATCAAAACCGTCTGTAATATGTGTGATGACAGTTTTATTCTCCGACAATTCCAGTCCGCGTTCCTGCAAAAACTCACGAATGATAGGCATAACACCATTTTCGAGAATTTCTTTTGATTCACCTGTGACAATAAAATCATCGGCGTAACGGACGAAATTGACTTTCGGAAAATATGACTTTCCGAGACGCTTGGTCTTGTGAGATTTTTCCAAAATTTTATGTTCCAAGCCGTCAAGAACCATATTGCAAATAACGGGCGAAATCGGCGAGCCTTGCGGCGTACCTTTTTCTGTTGGAAATAATCTTTTGGTTTCGATAAAGCCGCTGTTCAACCACTTTTTCAAAATCTTTTTATCCGTCGGAATGTGATTTAAAATCCAATCGTGACTGATGTTGTCGAAACAGCCTTTAATGTCGCCTTCGAGTATCCACTTGGCTGACTTTGCTTTGCTCAAGTCGGTAAAGCACTGTTCAATGGCATCTTGGACACATCTTTTCGGTCTGAAACCGTAAGAATTTGGGTCTGCGGTAATTTCTGCCAAAGGTTCGAGTGCAAATTTATGAAGAGTTTGCATTGCTCTGTCAAGCATAGCAGGAATGCTGAGCGGTCTTTTCTTGCCGTTTTTCTTGTTGATGTAGATTCTTTTTAACGGTAAAGGTTGATAGTTTCTGCGTTTGAGTTTAAAAATCGCGTCGAATTTTTGTTTTTGTGAAGACCAAATTTCTTTGTCAACCCCTGCAGTTTTCTTGCCTTTATTTTCGGTAACTCTCTTCACGGCTAAGGCTTTGCCGAAAAAAGAGTGGGTCAACAGCAATTGCAAAGATTTAACTTTGCCGTGTCTGCCTTCCAAATGAGCCTTTACGATACGCTTTTGCAGTTTTTTAACATAACTTTCCGCTTTTTGCCAGTCAATTTGATTCCAAGCGGCAATTACGTCAGAAGTTGCACACGCTTTTGCGTTCATTTGCTTTCCCTCCTTCAAAAATTCTACAAAATATCTCGTAAATAAGTACCACGCGGAAGTCTGCCCTCTTTCCTATCCTTCTCATTACAAGAAGGCGTTCGCTTTTTCCGCAATCTTCTACCCGCGCTGTCAACAGTTTGCCTTACGGCTTACCTGCCAAAATTGGCAACAATACGGGCTTACCGTGTTACGCTTGATAAACAGCGGATAGTTTAGGTTCCACCTCTACTCCGGCAGTTTTTTTTTGTCCGTGTATCCCCACTGTGGAAAGGAATAACCGACTGCACACCTTTTGGTTCAAGCCTGTCAGCTGTTTTGGCTTGTTCACTTTAACGGAGCTTAAACGGTGATTCAGTTGTCTTAACCTTGCTATCCTAAGCCTTGCCCTGTCTGAATTACAGCTTGCAGATTTGGTCTTGCCTCGCGGCTCGTCCTCAACAGGTTCAATTTATGTCAGCTTTCAACACTTTCGTTACCAAAAATGCTGATGACATTGGCTTCAGTCAACGGAATGACAGGTTCGGGCGTATTGCCGAACAGTTTAATCAAGCGGCTTCACGTCGCACCCACAAAAACGCATCAAAAGTTGATTCGGTGACGTAACGGAAAATTTTAACATTCTTGTTTTCGTTGCCTTGCCGAATAATACGCCCTGCGCGTTGCTCCAAATCGCTGGGTCGCCACGGTACATCGAGATCGTGCAAAGCAATCAGTTTATCCTGAACGTTAGTCCCCGTGCCCATCATGACAGTAGAGCCGAGTAAAATTCTGACTTTACCTTTACGAACTTTATCAAACAAAGCGTCTTTTTCCTTCTCATTTTTGGCAGATTGAATAAAAGCGATTTCTTCGGGCTTGACACCTGCGTTAATAAGTTTCTCCCGAATGTCATCATAAACGTTAAATTTGTCGTTGGAAGGAGTAGACTGGTCGCAGAAAATCATTTGAGTAGAGCGTTGAGCCTTTGTAGATTGGTAAACATCGAGAACATTTTTGACGCACATATTGACTTTGCTGTCGGGGTCGTCGGGCAAATCGGGATTGAAGAGACGTTGGTCAAGAGCCAATTTTCTGCCATCATTGGTAATTTTGAGCATGTTATCCTCCTCCGGCTCGACCAATTTTTCACGAACCCGCTTAGCACGTTCGGCAAGAGCATCGACCATTTCTTTTTGAGCGTCAGAGGCAGAAACTTTTGTGACGATAAATTCCGCGTCAGGAACATTAAGATTGAGTTGGTCGGCGGTTTTGATGTCGGCAATTTCCTTGAACATAGCCATAAGTTCGGGAAGATTGTGAAATTTGGCGAAACGAGTTTTAGTGCGAAAACCTTTGCCTTCGGGAGACAATTCAACGGCAGTAACAGTTTTGCCAAAATTAGATGCCCAGCTGTCGAAAAATCCCAAGCCTTCTTCTTTAAGTCTGTCGGGCTGGAGATAACGTTGCATGGTATAGAGCTCGCACATGCTGTTGGAAATTGGCGTTCCCGATGAGAAAACAATACCACACTTGCCGTGATTTATTTCATTAAGATAACGACATTTTTCAAACATATCGGTAGTTTTCTTCGCGTCGGTGGTGGAAATGCCCGGTATATTTTGCATCTTGGTGTAAGTGAAAAGATTTTTGTAATAATGAGCCTCGTCAACGTAAAGCCTGTCAATGCCGAGTTGCTCAAAAGTGATAGTGTCGTCCGTCTTTTCATTTTGAAGAGATTCAAGACGTTCAAGTAAAGATTTTTTCTTCAATTCGGCTTGCTTTATAGAAAATTTTTCGCAGTGTTCGTCGCGCATTTCTTGAATAGCGTCAACGAGTTCGTCAACTTGTTCCTGCAACATCCGCTCCAGACGTTCTTTGCTGATGGGAATTTTCTCGAATTGAGTGTAGCCCATAATAAGTGGCGATTTTGGAGCAAAATTCCTTTCGATTTTCGGCAGAAAAATCTTTCGCGGTAGCAACTAAAATTTTTGCATTGGGATAAAGTTGTAAAAATTCAGTGCCGAATTGTTCAGTCAGATGTTTAGGGACGACAATCATAGATTTTTTAGTCAATCCGAGCCGTTTAGCCTCCATAGCCGACGCGACCATTTCAAAAGTTTTACCTGCGCCGACACAATGAGCAAGTAAAGTATTGCCGCCGTAAAGTGTATGGGCAATGGCGTTTTTCTGATGTTCGCGCAGTTGAAATTCAGTGTTCATGCCCGGAAAAATTAAATGACTGCCGTCGTACTCGCGCGGACGAATATTGTTGAAATGACGGTTATAATAAGCGACGAGCCTGTCCCGACGTTTTGTGTCGGCGAAAATCCATTTGTTGAAAGCCTGTTTGATAAGTTCCTGTTTCTGTTGAGCGACGATGGTAGCCTCTTGGTCAACAATTTTTTTCTCAACGCCGTTGATGTAAACGGTCTTATGGATTTTAGGTTCTTTCATATTAAGAGCGAGTTCAGTCAAGGAAAGAGCGTTCATTTCTTTCACGCCGTAAGTAACTTCAGCCTTCGCGCTTAAATTCGGATAATTTTTTCCGTCAATGCGCCAAAGTCCCGTGAGTTTAGAAAAATGAACTTCCATACTGCTGTGATGAACGTCGAAAGTTTCATTGATAAATTTTTCGATGTCAGAAGTGGGAATCCAAGTCGCGCCAATTTCAACGTGAATATCGGCGGCGGATAAATCTTTCGGTTTAACTTTTTCCAACGCGGTAAGATTTTTTTCAATACGAGATTTTTGACTGCGAAGGAAATCCAATTCGGGATTTATTTTATCAAGTTCAATGCGTTTCTGCTTTTGATAAACGGCTTTGAATTTTTCCCAGTCGAATTTGAGTTCATCTGCGCCGATCCTTTGATAACAGTTGTCCACTTGCTCCTTGACAGCGTCCAAATTATTTTCAAAATTCGCCAATTTTTTCTTGAGGAAAGAATACAAAATCAAATCGTGTTCGGAATCGGTGCACGTAAATTCTTCGTCAAGAGTTCGCAAATAACCGAGAATCAATAAATCAGCCTGTCTGACGTAACCGACCTCACGCCCGCGTCGAATTGCCTCAAGAGCGAGCAAAGGTTTATCGGCTAAAAATTCTCCGACTTTATCGGTGTAAACAGAAATGCCTTGACGAAGAGCAACTTCGACAAGAAAATCTCGATTGTCCTTTTGAGTTTCGATATAATCGTCGTAATAAATTTGCTTGTCGTCGTCGTAAAATCGCGCGAAAGAAAAATATCTGTCGCCATCGGGATTGCAAGTCAAAATTTTTCGTTCAAGTTCGTTTTTCGGCTCGTAAGCGAGGACTGGCGGGATATGCAAAACATTTTCGGCAATTTTTTTATTTATTTCGTCGTCGTTCTGTTTAATTTTATTTTCGGCAAATTCGATTTTGGCGCGAATATCGCCGGATAAAAATTCTTCGGCAATT
>CAJOCT010000186.1 GCA_905236725.1 uncultured Selenomonadaceae bacterium
TTCCCCGCCTGCGCTCCCTTTACGCCCAATAATTCCGGACAACGCTTGCCACCTACGTATTACCGCGGCTGCTGGCACGTAGTTAGCCGTGGCTTATTCCTTACATACCGTCAACTGCCCCTAAGGCTAATTCGTCTGCAAGAAAAGAGCTTTACGAGTCGAAACCCTTCTTCACTCACGCGGCGTCGCTCCATCAGGCTTTCGCCCATTGTGGAATATTCCCCACTGCTGCCTCCCGTAGGAGTCTGGACCGTGTCTCAGTTCCAATGTGACCGTTCATCCTCTCAGACCGGTTACCGATCGTCGCTTTGGTAGGCCGTTACCCTGCCAACTGGCTAATCGGACGCAAACCCCTCTCAAAGCGATAAATCTTTAATAAATCCATCATGCGATAAATTTATAACATTCGGTATTAGCAACCCTTTCGAGCTGTTGTCCCCATCTTTGAGGCAGGTTATTTGCGCTTTACTCACCCGTTCGCCACTAGGTACAAGTACCCCGTTCGACTTGCATGTGTTAAGCACGCCGCCAGCGTTCGTCCTGAGCCAGGATCAAACTCTCCAATAATCTATCGAGTCTAATTCTGCTCTAAAATCATTAAGTCTTTTTTCAAAGACCACACTAGCAAATACATTGTTTACTTTTCAAGGAGCCCGCTGAAGTGAATCAGCTTGCGTATATTACTACTTTACTTCCCGCTTGTCAACCCCTTTTCAAAAAAATTTTTTTCCACCCATAAAACCGCATCACTGCGCCGTTTGTTCGATAAAAAAAGACCCAAACCATCAAGTTTGAGTCGATTTTTTTGGAGGTTAAAAAATTTTTCAAGGTTCGTAAAGCCCGTTATCAACAATTTTTCCTGAAGAATTGACGATTTTCACGGTTCTGTCTGCGCATTTGTTGACAACAATTTGACCGTCGCCGACGCTGAAAATGACGTTGTTATTTCTGTCGGTTGTCACATTGGAAATTGTGCCGCTTGCCAAAATAATTTTATCGACGCTCGCTTCGTAGCCGAAAATAGTATCGTTGCCTTCGCCCGTGTTATAGTAAAAAACATCTTTGCCGTCGTCGCCGTAAAGTTCATCATCACCCGCGCCGCCCCAAAGCGTGTCCTTGCCTTTACCGCCGTGAAGTTCGTCGTCACCGATGCCGCCAAAAATCGAGTCACTGCCGTCACCGCCGAAAATTTTATCATTTCCCCGATCGCCGTCTATAGTGTCGTTTTGTGAGCCTCCGCGTATGCTGTTTTTGTTGTCGTTTCCGATAATGTTCAAATCGTGAGCAACTGCAGAACCGTCAATGGTCACGAGAGAATTTTGGTAATCGCTGTAATTGACAGGCATAAAACTGCTCGTCGGATAGGCAGATTTAAGTTTCGCTGAAGTACCTTTTTTATTAAAGGTGACATATTTTCCTACGTCCGCCAAAAAAGTATTTGTTTTTCCGCCAATCGCGTAAGTTATAATTTCGTCCGAACCGCCCGTGACAGTTATTTTATTTGCACTGCCAAGCGTGAATATTATATTTTCGCCGTTTTTATCGATTTCGCTGACGGTGTCGCCGCTTATGTTGATAACGTCCCCTTCTGCGTAATCCGCAATTTTATCGTTGCCGTCGCCTTTCTTGTAAACGAAAATATCATCACCTTCGCCGCCGTAAAGAATGTCATTGCCCTTGCCGCCGACAATCGTGTCGTTACCGTCGTTGCCGTAAATTGTATCTTTACCTTTTCCGCCGTCAAGATAATCGTCATTTTCCGTGCCGATGATTTTATTTGAAGAATTATTTCCCGTGATATTTATACTGTGAACAACTGCCGACGCATCTACCGTCAAAGCTGATTTATATTCGCCCGCAAGCGAAAAACTTTCAGACTCGTAATCTTCAGTAAGCGTGACAACTTTTTTTTTGAAAATTATTCCCAAGTCATGACTGTGGCTTTATTATTTTTGTTCAGGAACGTGATTTCTTTGCCGAGTCCGTTTTTAATTTTAACGGAACCCGTGCCGACCTTCAAAATAATATCCGAATCGCCCGAAAGTGTTGCGTCCGAAATATAATTTGTAATCGAATTTGCCGAAATTTTTATTTTATCAGCCGTCGTGTAATCAGTGATAACATCTGCGCCGGTACTCACTCCGTAAACAAAAATATCTGCGCCCGCTCCGCCCGTCAAAGTGTCGTTACCTTTTTCGCCAATCAAAGTATCTTTTCCGCTTCCGCCAACCAGCGTATCATTTTTTGACGAGCCTTTCAAAGTCGCCGCGCCGCCGATATTCACTAATTTACCTTTGCCGCCGAGCGTATAAGAATATCCCGCGCCTTTCACGCTGACACCGCTCGAACCGATAACGCCCGAAGTTAATGTTACGCTTTTGCCCTTCAGTTTAATTCCGTCCGAAGTCGAACCTTTTTTAATTCCCGTCAATGTGATATTTCCATGAGTTGCCTTTGTGCCCGAAATTTTCCAAGTGTTGTCAGAATCGGAATCGCCGCCGTCAGAATCTGTATCAGAATCG
>CAJOCT010000187.1:0-1065 GCA_905236725.1 uncultured Selenomonadaceae bacterium
GTCGATTAAATCGCAATAATCAATTTGAAGTTTGGCGGACTCTTCGACTTTGCCGTCAAAATAAAGTTGGCAAATTCTGTGAGTATCGCGCGGGGCAACGTTCGATAAAACCGAAATAACGCCCTTGCCGCCGAGTGAAAGAATCGGGACAATTTGATCGTCGTTGCCGGAATAAATTGCAAGTTCATCGCCGCAAAGTTTTCGAGTTTTTAAAATCGCGGACAAATCGCCGTTGGCCTCTTTGACTGCAACAATATTTTTGTGTTTGGAAAGTTTTAGATAAGTTTCGGGCTTGATTGAAACTCCCGTGCGCGAAGGGACGTTGTAAACGATTATCGGGACATTTACGTTGTCGGCAATTTTCATATAGTGAGCGACGAGACCGTTTTGCGTGCATTTGTTATAGTAAGGCGTGACAACAAGCAGAGCATCCGCGCCGACTTTTTCCGCGTACTGTGAAAGTTGAATTGCATAGGCAGTATCATTTGAGCCGGTACCCGCAATGACGGGAATTTTTTTGTTGACGTGTTCGACGGCGAATTTAATCGCGGCTTTATGCTCTTCGTCATTCATCGCGGCAGATTCGCCCGTCGTCCCCGTGATAATAATCGCGTCAGTTTCGTTGGCAATTTGATTGTCGATAATCTTGCCGAGTTCGGAAAAATTTATTTTCCCGGATTCATCAAAAGGCGTGATAATTGCAACGCCTGCGCCTGTGAATGGTAAATTTTTCATTTTAGTCCTCCTAAAAAAATTTATTTTGAATTGTAATCAACTTTTTTGCTTGCTGTCAAATTTTTCGGCGAAGAATTTATAAACGGAAAAATCGCCGCCGCCGTCAATTCGTAATTGTCGATAAAAGCGGAATGCCACGCCTTGGGAATTACGCACAGACGCGAATTTTATAACCGGCGTATGATCGTCCTCGTCGCCGACAATTAAAAGCACGGGACATTTTATTCTTGAAAAAGTTTCTTCGCCGATCGCCATTTCGTGCCAAAATTTTATGTACTTGTCGCAAAATTCCTGCCAGCGTTCGGGCTCGGGACGAATTTTTTTCTGCTC
>CAJOCT010000187.1:1157-3606 GCA_905236725.1 uncultured Selenomonadaceae bacterium
GGCAATTTCATAAGCGGTATAAGCCCCGTCGCTGAACCCGATAATTTGCGCGGATTTTTCGCCGACAGAATTTAAAACTGCAATCGCGTCATCGGCTTTTTGTTCATAAGTCAAAGGCGAATGACCGATTTCACTGCGACCGTGTCCCCGCGTTGACATTACGATAACTTTGTAATTTTTTTCAATTCGTCGATAATTTTTCCCATCTCGTAAGGTGAACCGACTCCGCCGCCGTGCAAAATTAAAATCGGCTCGCCCTTGCCGTAAACTTCATAATAAATTTTCGCGTCAGAAGTTTGCGCATATTTGCCGCTTTTCAAATTATCGCCGTAAGGTGTCGAACTGCCGGGATTATTTCCCTGCATAAAATACCTCGCCGCGTCCGCAGTCAGACTTCCGCCAATCAGACTGAAACTCAACAGCCCGATAAAAAATTTTTTTTCACGTTAAAACTCCTTTAACAAAAAAAATTTTTATTCTCGTTCTGCGTCAAGTTCTTTCAAAAAATCTTTCATCGCTGCTTCGTACTCTTCAGTAAATTTTTCGCCGGATTTACTTTCAAAAAATTCTTTGAACTGATTTAAAATTGAATTATTTCCCGAAAATTTTTCTGCGGTTGAATTATTTGCCGTCACCTGCGAAAGGTTTGTAAATTTCAAGCTCAAAATGTTCGGAAAAGCACTTTCGCGCAGATTTTCCATAGCGTTGAGAAAATAATTTGTGTCAGTCAAATTTGCGTGAATGTAATCTTCGGTTTTCGGAAGTTTTTTCAATTCTTCAAGAGTTCCCTCGACAATTTTGACATTTCTGCGCGGATTTAATTTTATATGTTGAAAAAAAATCTTCCCCTCGCCGTCAATGTCAACAAGAGTTACGCCCTTATCGTGCTTTGCCTCGTCGAAAGAATATTTCAAAGGCGAACCGCTGTAACGCACGATAAAATTTGTTTTCTTCATTGTCTGCGGCTTGTGAAGGTGACCCAGCGCGGTGTAATTGTAAGCCGAAAAATTTTCCGTGTCCACATTTTCCACGCCGCCGACAAATTTCCTTTCGGAATCGGAAGTTATACCGCCCGCCGCAAAAAGATGAGCAACGGCGATACTTCTTTTGCCTGCGGGAATTTTTTTTCTCGTCTCGGCAACGTAAATTTTACTCGCCGCCTCACTCGTCAACTGTTCGGAAAAATTTTCTTCCGACAAAAAAATTTCTTTAATTTCAATCGGCTCAAAAAAAGGTATCAGCGAAAAATAAATTTCGCCGAAGTTGTCTTGCAAAATAATCGGCTCGGGATTTTTTTCAGGTCGAGTCTTCAAAAAAAATTTTGCCTTCGACATCAACCGACTGCCGAAATTTAATCTCGCCGCGCTGTCATGATTTCCGGCAATGCACAGGACAAAAATTTTTCGTTCGGTCAGCTTGTTGATAATTTCGTCGAATAAATTTATCGCGTCAATCGGCGGAATGCCTCTGTCGTAAACGTCGCCGGCAATAATTACCGCGTCAACTTTTTCGTTGTCAACGATTTTCAAAAATTCGCCGTTCAAAATATAATCCTGTTCGTCAATCATCGACGCATTTTTTAAAGTCTTTCCCAAATGCCAATCGGCGGTGTGAATGAATCGCATAAAATCTTTTCACCTCGCAATGAAACGTTAAATCGCAGTGTGTCGAAAATCGTTTTTTCAGATTCGGCACAAAAAAAAATGCTAAAAATCCATACTCTATTCTTGAGTGCTGTTGATTATAACATTTGCAAATCGGAAAATAAATCTTTTTTTCGCAAATAAAAAAATCCTTTTTAATTATGTTCAATCAGAAAAAAATTTTTTGAATTTTTTATCGCCAAAATATTTTACTGGAGTAAACTCAAAACACCGGAAGAATTTTGATTGGCTTGAGCGAGCATGGCCTGCGCGGATTGCGTCAAAATATTAAATTTTGTGTACTCCGTCATTTCCTTCGCCATATCCGCGTCACGAATCGAACTTTCCGCCGCTTGAACATTTTCATTCATTACAACAAGATTCGAACCGGTATAATCGAGGCGTTGAAGATAAGAACCGATTTGAGTTGCTTCGTTCAAGGCGTAATCGATCGCGCCGTCGAGAACTCTTATTGCAATATTAGCATTATGCTTCGTCGTAACAGAAATGTCGTCAAGATTTTTATTTTGCGCAGATTTTAAAGTTTCAATCCAAGCATTTTGCAATTTTTCATCATAACTTAAAGCCTCATATCTGTCTTTATCTTCTTGTCGCATAATTTGTTCGTAATCCGTTAAGCTGTCGTCATTCACAAAAAGAGTTCCCGTCCCGAGAGATTTTGTGTGCATATCGTTGATATAAAATTTTGTATGCTGATTGGCTTTCGGTCCATGATGAATTATCAGCGGGTCTTTAAGCTCCGTGATTTCCTTATCAAAATGAATTTCCCAATGACCTGTAGTTAT
>CAJOCT010000188.1 GCA_905236725.1 uncultured Selenomonadaceae bacterium
GCAACGTCACTTGCCGCGAAGGATTCCGACAGCCCGAGTTTTATTTTGATTCAAGGCGAAAAAGGTTATATAAAAACTCTCGACAAGCCGAATTCATTGGGCGAATTTGAAATTTTTTTGCGCGGGACGGATAAAGTCGAAAAATTTGCGCTGAATAAATTTTCTCACAGAATGACACACGAATTTAAAAACTTTGCTCAAATTTATCGCGAAAAAAATTTTGCGAAGATGGCGGAGGGATTAAAAATTTCTCTTTCGGTGATGAAAACTGCCGAAAAGTTGAGAGAAAAAATTTAATCTGAAATTTTTCCACTAAAAAAGCTCCCCAATTTTTTTTGGAGAGCTGATTTTTTTTGAGTTAGATTTATTCTGCGAAAGTGATTAAATTTTCTTGAGAAATTTTTTCGGGCGTTACGAGTTTAAATTCGCCGACAGATTTTTCCGCAACAATTTCAGAAATATTATCCGCCGTCATAAAATTATCTTCGGCGAAAAGTTTGGAAGTTGAATTGCCGTAAACTTGCGTGGTAAGAACAGAAATTTCTTTGCCCTTGCCGTTTTTGATTGTTATATTGCCGGTCGTGGTTTTCAAAATAACATTTTTCCCTTTGACCGACGAACCGGTTATGGAACATTTGTAAAGCCTGATATAATCCTCCTTTTCCGTGTAATCGGTGATAACATCGTCGCCGGAGCTGTACGAAAAAACATCGTTGCCTTTTCCGCCCGTCACTGTGTCGTCGCCCATTTCCTGCGCCGCCATAAAGTTTGTCGTTTCCGCCGTTGCCAAAAACTCTGTCTTCGCCTTCGCCGCCGTAAATTGTATCCGTTTTCTTTCCGCCTTCAATCGTGTTATCAAGAGAATTTCCCGTGATTTTTACGTTGTTGGTGATTTTTTGACCGTCAAAAAATTGTACTTCGGGATATTTCGCAAAACTGAAAGATTTTTGAGTAAATTTTTTGCTCGCGGTGATTTTGGTTTTATCCGAATTGAAACTTAAACCTGTCGGCAAATTAGCGGACTTCCCTTGAATTTTTGCAGTCGAAACATCTTTCAACGTTATTGAACCGTCGCCGACTTTAACAATTAAATCCTTGCCGCTTTTTACCGTCGTGTAACTGCCTTCGGTAATTTTCAAAGTATCGGTAGAATTAAAGCCGATAACAGTATCGTTGCCGTCACCTGATGCGTATTGAATTATATTACTTTCTGCACCGTCGTAGAGATAAATATAGTCTTTACCTGCGCCGCCCGAGATTGTTGCCTCGTAGCCTGAATTTTCGATTGTATCGTTACCTGCGCCGCCCGAGATTGATGCCTCGTCGCCGCCTGTAGGGTATTCGTCATCATCTGTAGGGTATTCGTCATCATCTATATCTTCGTCATAATCGTTGCCGACATTTCTGATATGATCATTTCCTGCGCCGCCCGAGATTGTTGACTCGTAGCCTGAATTTTCGATTGTATCGTTACCTGCGCCGCCCGAGATTGTTGCATATCTGCCTGAATTTTCGATTGTATCGTTACCTGCGCCGCCCGAGATTGTTGCACAGTAGCCTGCATTTTCGATAGTATCGTTGCCTTTACCGCCGTCGATTATGACATGGCCGCTGTTTGTAATGTAATCGTAATCGTCGCCGGCATTTCTGATAAAATCATTACCTGCGCCGCCGTAGATTTTTGAGTTTTCTCCCGCGTTGTAGATGGAGTCGTTGCCTTCACCGCCGTCGATTTCTACTCCATCTTCATAGCCGTCCTCGATAAGATTAAGAATATAATCATCACCTTTGCCACCGTCGATTGCCACTTCATCGCCGTAATTAGAGACATAATCATCACCTGCGCCGGCGTTGATTGCTACGTAACTGCCACCGTTCTGCCCTCTGTAGTAATCACCGTTAATAATAGTATCGTTGCCGCTTGTGCCGCTCAACAAAGTGTCGTCGTCCGTGTTGAAAATGTTTACTGCCATAAAAAACAACTCCTTTAAAAAATTTTATGAACGATTATAAAAAAAAAAAACGGTCTGTCAAGAGAAATTTTAAAAATTTCCAAAAAAAATCTCCGCGATTAAAAAATTTTCTCGGAGACTTTTATTTTTATCACAAATTATTTTTAATTTCAGCTTTAAAGAAAACTTTTTTATTTTCGTCGGTCTTCATGCTGTATTTTACATTTCCGCGCTCGGTCGTTTCATTCATATTCGCGTCGGATTTATCCACGTACATTTTTAAATCGTTGAAAATTTCACTGCGCTCGTCTTGGCTCAACTCGGGATTAAAGACAGAAATTATCAGTCCTATGCAAACAATCGACTGAAAAGATTCGTCCTGATTTTCGGGGGCGGCGAAAATTTCAATTTCGGAAATATTTTTTTCGCCG
>CAJOCT010000189.1 GCA_905236725.1 uncultured Selenomonadaceae bacterium
GGGCGAGAAATGGGAACGCCGATAGTATTTTTCAAAGGCAGTGCAAAGTTGAACGGCGCACACGGCAGAGGAATTACTTATTTGAACGCCGATTCAAAAGTTACGCCCGAATGGATTTTTTCACACGAAAGTTATCACTGGTTGAAAAATAATAATCCCGAACTTCACGCAGAAATTTTGAAAAATGTTGAAATCACCGACGAAGAAAGAAAAATTAAACGTGATGAACGTCCCGATTTAAAAACGAACGCCGAGATTGACGAAGAAATTATCGCCGACGCATTTGCGGATACTTTGAAACGTGCGGGGATTCTTCAGCAAATCGGCAAAAAAAATAAATCTTTGCTTGAAAAAATTGTAAGTTGGTTGAAAGCCGCGTTGGATAAACTGACGCGGTTTTTTAGTGCGAAGGCGAGAAAAAATTTTGAAGAAAAATTATCTGAAAAAGGTTTGACCCGTGACCAAAAGAATAAAATGTATCAAACTTTCGTAAATGAAATTTCAAAACTCACCGACGCGAACGGGAATAAAATTTTCCGCGCGAACAAAAAAACTTTTGAAATTCAGCGTGCGAACGGTGAAAAACTTCCTTCAGTGGAATGAAATATTCTATTTCCGCTGAAAATTCTGTTGACAACGAAACTCAAAAGGCTGATAATACAGAAAATTTAACCGATACTTTGCAAGATGAAATTTTGAAACGTTTGGATAATCCGGCTTTGATGAAACAAATCAATGACGATATGGACATTGGCGAAGTCAGAGAAAAACTTTTGCGGGCAGAAAATATCGCAGTTGGGCAAGCGTTGAAAATGTACGAAAGACTTTCAAATGTTAAAAATATTGACAAAACTAAACTTGAGAACGCGAGAGATAGTTTGAGGGAGGCGGTTAGAAATGCAGACAACTTCAGAAAGACCTTTAACGGATTGGGAATGTTACGAGAAGTGGCGATCGCTTTACAACGCCAAGACAAGGGAAGAGAAGGCAGCCGCTTGGCAGAAACTTTACAACAACAGCTTGACGCAGGAAGAACTGGAACTGTTGCTGGACGAGAGCGAGTACAAGTAGACCAAATACCGGGTGAATATCGCCGAATGTACGAAAACGCTGAAGTTAAAAAAATTCTTGCGGAAAATGTAAATAACACAAGGCACTCTGAAAAAAATCAGGGTGCTTTTTCATTTGAGGAAAAAGTTCAATCTGCGTTGAAAAAAGACCCGACTGTAAAAATTTTGATTGAAAATCTCGGCGGGAAATTTGTAAACGGAAAACTTGCAGCCGATGAAAAAACTCGGGCAAAAATTGAATCTCAATTTGATAACGGTAAAATAAAATATTCGATCGCTTGGCACGGAACGCCCCACGATTTTGAGAATTTTTCACTGGACGCAATCGGCACGGGTGAAGGCGCACAAGTTCACGGCTGGGGACTTTATTTTGCCGAAAATAGAGAAGTCAGCGAAGATTATAAAAAAACTTTAGCCGGAAGAAAGGGTGCGGAAGGTAAACTTTTTAAGGTAGATATTCCTGACAAAGAATTTTTGCTTGATGAAGGCAAACGCTGGCGTAATCAACCCAAAAAAGTCAAAGACGGTATCAAAAAATTAGTTTCCGAACTTTCAGATGACGAAATCGGTATTGAAAATCGTGAAACGATACTTGACGGCATAATGAACGACCCTGTCGGGCGCGGCGGTTTTATTTATAGTCGTTTAAGTTCAATTTTAGGCGGAGATAAAACGACAAGTGAACGCCTTAACAAATACGGAATAAAAGGCATAACGTACGAAGGCGAACGCGACGGCAGATGTTATGTTGTTTTCGACGACAAGGCGATAAAAATTCTTGAGAAATTTAATTTGCACGGGACGGGCGACACCACACTGAAAAATTTTGTTGCCGATGAAAAATTAACGTCACAGCAAAAACTTTTGAAAGATTTCAGCGGACAAATGGGGCTGACGTTGCAATTTTTTGACAATGACAACGCGGACTTTCGCGGCGCGTATACAAACGGAGTAACTTATTTGAACGTAAATTCAAATATTCCGCTCGGACAAGTTTTTTGGCACGAAACTTTGCATTGGCTGAAGTCGAATAATCCTAAGGCGTGTTGGCAAAGCCTAAATTTGAATCATTACGGCAGCGAGAATAATGAAATTCAGAAAACAATTTGACAATTTGTCGTAACGTGTTGCAACGTGTCTATAGTTTTTGATACC
>CAJOCT010000190.1 GCA_905236725.1 uncultured Selenomonadaceae bacterium
CTAAGACTTCGGCACATCAGACGGCAGACGCTACGCTTGACCAAAGGTCACTGCCGTCTTTCCATGTGCCTCGTCAAGTCGCTTAAACCGCGCTGGGGCTGAATCGCCCCAGACCCCAAGGCGTCGCAAAAATTCTTCCGCTTCACGCTACAGAAATTTTTGCCGACGGTACAGGACACGTCTAATCCAGCGTTTGCGCTATTCATATAGATATCTCAAAACCTTAGGTAGAACATCTACTTTAGTGTTTACCAAATCCGGGTGGCTGAAAATTTTTTCAGGCATGAGCATTTAAAAAGCAAAATGCTCATACCTTCGAAAATTTTGTGGTTTAGTGCTCGCTTCGGTTGGCGTTGCAACAAATCTGGCTTATTGTTGACAGCGCGCCGAATTTTCAAAAAACTACTACAATAACTAAATTACTAAATTTAACCGCACTTAGTCGTACTGGGTGAGAGGCGCGGGCTGTGCCGTCGTCAATCGCTCAAGGAGCGCAATAGGGAGCGCAAATTTTTTTTGAAGTTGAAATTTAGGATTAACACCGCAATATTTTATATTCACAAAACATTTTTTCCAGCTCTCGACGGGTGATTAACTTAACTCTGTCTTCACAAGCAAGTTTAATTGCTCCACTAGTAAAATTTTTAGCATTGGTTACGACGACAGGCTGAAATTTTCTTCCTCTATATTTTTTTTCGTAATAGGCGACTGCCGCGAAAATTTCTTGAACGCCTTTGTTGTTGATAGAGGCGTCAGGATTTTCGGTATGTTTACATTGAATCAGAAGCCCAGTATTATCGGTTAAAGATTTAACGACGACATCCGCACCGAAATCATTTGAACCAGGAGTTTTCTCAGCAGAAAAATCTTTCATCGCATTGTACAAGTCGCAAATGATTTTCTCAAAAACAAGTCCGGTAACAGAGTCAACAGTTTCAATGCTCCAATAGCTTGACGGATTTTTTTCTCCAATACTTGGAGCAATTTCTCCAAGCAAAGTATTTACGTCAGTGTTAGTCTGGTCAGTCGGAAATAAAACATTTTCGCTCAAAATTTTTTTGTAACTCAACAGGGCATCAAGATTCTCATCGAATGTTTTGCTTCGTAGATTTTTATCGCAAGCTAACGGCAAATAAACATTCACAGATTTTTCCTGCCCAATTCGATAAACGCGGTCGGTTGCTTGATTTTCTTTAGCGGGATTCCATGTGCGACCAAGATGAATTACATTGTTTGCTTCCGTTATTGTGAAACCTACGCCTGCCGCTTCTGGCGATAGTATCAACACATTGAAGCCACTAGAATTTTTAAACTCGGCAATAAATTTTTGACGCGCCGCGCCATTCATTGTTCCGTTGATTGGCGGTAAAATCTTTATCCCGAATTTTTCTTCGAGTAGACGTTTTAATATCAGTTGCATTTTGCGACTGGTGACAAAGATTAAAACTTTTTCGCTGCGAGTTTTTACTTCGTCGAGTATCGCAAAAGTTTTTATAAGTCGTGCCGAGCGGTTAATCACTTCGTTAGCGTCGAGTTCAAAGAATTTTTCTTCCGACATTGTGTCGAGGTCAGGGTGCAGGGAAACTTCGCGTATTTTACTCAAAAATTCGAGTGGATTGGAAAATTCTCCGGCGTAATATTTTTCAACTACTGCTGAATAGACTTCGCGTTGGTAGAGTGGCATTTGTTCGGAACAACGAAAAATTTTTTTTTTCATGCGCCTAAGAAATAACGGACGCAAATTATTTTTCAGCTCCTCGCCGAGCCGTTGAATATTTTCTACATCGCCCGTTAGTTTTCCAAGATATTTCTCACGGAAAGTCTTCAAGTCATCAAGCTTGGCGGGCTGAACAAAATCCATAATGCTCCATAAATCAATCCACGAATTTTCAACAGGCGTTCCACTTAGGCAAATCGCGAAGTCGTATTTCATAGCCTTGAGTGCCTTTGTTATACCCGCGTCGGGATTTTTGATTTTCTGTGCCTCGTCAGCTACTATGCAACTCCAAGAAATTTCTGCAAATGAAAATTGATAATCGCGCAAGGTTTCGTAAGTTGTTACTGCGAGAGAATTCGTTGGGAGACTTTGCAAGGAAAGTTTTCGTTTACCGTTGGGGGTAGACTCGCCCGTAAAGAAATTTCGTAAATTGTAGCCATGTAAAGGTATGACTTCTCCAAAAAATTTTTCGCGCAGAAACTTTTCGTATTCTTCCTGCCAATTCGTGAGAAGTGCCGTCGGCGCAACTATCAGCATTGGTTGATTTATTTTTTCGTAGTCCGCACACGACTTTTTAAGTCCCGCAAGAAAGGTAAGTGTCTGCAGAGTTTTTCCAAGCCCCATATCATCCGCCAATAAAATTCCATGCCAACCACTTTGCCAAAGTTGCGCCATTAGTCCCACGCCTAATTTTTGATGGGGCAACAATTTTATTTCGGGGCGAAGTACGTCAGCGAAAAAT
>CAJOCT010000191.1 GCA_905236725.1 uncultured Selenomonadaceae bacterium
GGTATCAAAAACTATAGACACGTTGCAACACGTTACGACAAATTGTCAAATTGTTTTCTGAATTTCATTATTCTCGCTGCCGTAATGATTCAAATTTAGACTTTGCCAACACGCCCTAAAAGTTTCAATTTCGCCGAAAGCGTCGCTGGTTTGCGCATAAATAAAATCAATTCCGTTCGCGCTCAAAGTGTCGCCGATATTAAAATAAAACGGATTTGAATAAAAATTTCCGTGAATCCCGGTTATCGCAATCAAAACTGTATCAGATTTTTTTTCTGAAAATAATACGCCATTTAAAATTGTTCCGCGTTCGGTTTCTATCTCCAAATTTTTCATTTTTCACACCTTATCAAAATAATTTCCGGCAACACTAAATGCGTCAATATCTTCAAATTTTATATAAATATTTTTCGGAGTAAGTTTAAAAATTTCTTGAAAAATTATCGTCACATCGTGAGAAAAATTTTTATATCACGCGTGAAATTTATTTCCGAAAACTTTTACTTCGATAAACGCAATTTTTTCAGTTTTTTCGCCGCGCAAATACATTTTGCAATTATCTTCAAAAATCGCGAGCAAATACTCTTCGCTGTATCCGAAATTATTTTAAACTGCCTTGCCTAGTTCGATTTTCAAATTTTTTTCCTGAACTTCGTCGATTGAAAAATTTACTTTTGCATTAAAAAACGGCATTTAAACCACTCCTCAAAAATTTTCTGCAAATATATCACAAAAAATTTTTTTGAAAAGAATGCAGTTTTTTCTGCCTTTAAAATTTTGCAAAAAAAATAAGCCCGAAGGCTGAAAAATTTTTTGTCAAATAATCTGCAACAAATTTTGATTAAAAATATTTTTTTTGCTGATGTCCAAAATTTTATTTGTTTCGGAATTTATATTTTGTAAAAGTCGGCTGAATTTTATTCATCAGCGCATCAAATTTTTCGTCGCTCATCGTCGCAATATCGTCGCCGCCGTTATGTTGCAACCAAATTTCAGCGTCGTGCAAAATTTTTTGTTTACACTGAAAAAAATCCACGTCCGCCATTTTAATTTGTCGCGAAATATTTTTGTCGCCGATTTTTTTGCATTTTTCCATAATTTCTTCCAGCGCGTCGAGAGAATTTTTTATCAGCTCAATAAATTTTTTTTCATTTCCGCCGCAAATATTATCATTATAACATTGTTCAGTCGAACGAATCGCAAGTTCAAGACAGCCGACCGCTCCCAAATTTTTTACGCGCGAGTTCATCGCATTAAAATCTTTTTCAAAATCGACAGAATTAAATTCATAATCCATCGAAAAATAATATCCGTAACGAATTGCGGTCGTCACGTCCAAATTAAAAATGTTGATTCTTTCTTCAAAATTCATTTTGCTCGTAACATCATACCACGCATTTTTAAAATAATTCGGCGCATCATCTGGCGGAAAAGAAAAATTCATTCCGTCGCCAAAATTCAATCCGCAACGATAATTTTCAAAATCTGCCGGAACTTCAAAAATTTTTTCATTCAACAGCGATTTAAAATCAGTCGAAAAATTTTTTGTTGACGAACTTTTTACGCTTGTAATGCCAAAACTCAAAATATCTTGATGAATTCTGATTTCGCTCATCGCAATCAACCTTTCTGAAAGATTTTTCACAAAATTTGTATCGAAATTTCCGCAAAAAAAAATAGCCCGAAGGCTTTAAAAAATTTTTTCAGAAATTATTTTTTCATGAATTTTGCTCCCGCGTTCCATGCTTTACCGACTTTTTCGCCGACGTTGTAATAATTATTTTGGAATTGATCAAAGATTAAAGCGTTAATTTTTTCGGGAATAACTTTTCCTTTTGCGTCCAAAATTTCTTCATCGGCTTGAGCATTTACAATTTTTCCGACAATCGCGTGAAGATTTTCTGTTTGAACGACTTCCGCAAGTTCACATTCCATAACGACGGGAAATTCTTCAATAATCGGCGCATTGACGTGAGAACTTTTTATCGCGTGAAAATTCGTGCGCTCGAATTTATCCGTCATTTTATTTCCGGTCGCAATTCCGAAAAAATCCGCCTCGGAAATATTTTTTTCATTTGCAAGACTTACCGTGAACGCTTTGACCGCGCGAATATTTTTCGTCGTTTTATGGTCTTCGTCAATGAAAAGTGCGATTTTGTCTTCGGCGCAAATCATTCCCCACGCCGCATTCATAACATTAACTTTTCCGCTCTCGTCATAAGCCGCAATCATCAGCACGGGCATCGGAAAAACTGCAATTTTTGTTTCAATATCTTTCTTCATGTAAATCCCTCCAAAAATTTTTGTCATTATATCACAAAAAAATTTTTTTTTAAAACGTCAAAAACATTCCGTTTGCCTACAAAAAAGTTTTGCCGTCAATCGGGAAAATTTTTTTGAAAGTTTTTCAGCTGAAGAAATTTTTTAGTTGCGATAAATTGCAATTTCTTTTTCATTGCCGAAAAAAAATTTTTT
>CAJOCT010000192.1 GCA_905236725.1 uncultured Selenomonadaceae bacterium
GCGATATTATCTTCAGCCGTTTTTTACTGAGAGATTGAAAAAATATCAGGAAATTTATATCAAAGAACACGGCTACGAGGAAGAATGTAAAAAATTTACGAAAAACGGCAAGCACGATTGTGCGAGGTGCGTGGAAGAATTTAAAAAAATTCAGGGAAAAGTGGCGATAGAGTGTCCGACGTATCCGCTGTACAGCGACAGCGTAACAAAAGTTTTGTCGTATGAAGATTTATTTGCGGTGAATGCGGCAGAAAAATCAGAACGCGACGAAAAAGCGATGGCGGTCAGACTTGAAAAAGAATTTGCGGAGCGTCAAACAGCGAAAGAAAAATCCGAGAAAGTAAATTTGAGCAAAGAGAAAATTTTGGAGGAGCAAAAATCAGATGAAAAATTTGAGTCGGCTGAGGAAAATCGAGAAGTTGCCGAAGTTGTCGGAGAAAACCAATCTGAAAACGCAGAGGACGTTAAATCAGACGGAAAAAATTTGGGAGGAGAAATTGGAGCGAGTGCGACTGAAAAATCGGAATCAGAAATAATTGAGGAAAAAATCGGTGAAAAAATTTTGTCGGAATTTTATTTTGGCAAAAAAAATCAAAAAGTTTTTTTGTTCGGAGAAAGTCTTACAAATTTGCGAGAATATGAGGAAAGTTGGGAGAAATATATAAATGGAGATTGAAAATCGGGAAACGTTTGAGATCACGATGATGACGCTGGTGAATTGCATGAGCGAAATAATGTCGCTGTTGCAAGATGAGAGTGTTTTTGAAGTTTACATAAATCCCGATGGCAAAGTTTGGACGGACAGTTATCGAGGTCGGGAATGTACGGAAAAAATTTTGTCGGCGGCACAGGTTAAACAAATAATTTTAAATGTGGCGGCGTTGACCGAAAAACCTGCGCTTGATGCGGAAATCCCGCGAAATAAATTTTTCGACAAATGCAGATTTGAAGGAAATTTGCCGGGAATAGTTTTGTCGCCGACGTTAAATATTCGTAAACACCCGAAAAAAATATTCACGCTGAAAGATTATGTCGAGCAAGAAATTTTAACGGAACGTCAGAGCGAAATAATAATTCAAGCGATTCATGATAAAAAAAATATAATAGCGGCGGGAGGAACAAAAAGCGGGAAGACGACTTTGCTCAACGCACTTTTGGCGGAAATTTCAAAGTTGAACGACCGAGTAATTTTGATAGAGGATACTCCCGAACTTCAATGCACGGCGGCGGATTGTGTTTCAATGCGAACGATGAGAACTTTCACGATGTCGGATTGTTTGCGAAGTGTTTTGCGAATGACACCCGACAGAATTGTTGTAGGAGAAGTGCGAGGCGGTGAAGCGTTGGCACTATTGGACGCATGGTCAACGGGACACGGCGGAGGCTGTTCGACAGTTCATTCAAATTCGGCGAAAGATACTTTGTTGAGGCTGGAAAATATGACGGCGAGAGTTTCGCAAAATCCGCAACAGGCGACGATAGGGCAAGCGGTCAATATGATAGTTTACTTGAAATATTTGGGAAATCGGCGAATTGTGGAAGAAATTATCGAAGTTGACGGCTACAACGCCGCGAAAAAAGAATACAACTTGAAAAAATTGGTCTGAAAAAAAGCAAAAAAATAAGATTTTGAGCGGCAAAAATTGCGGTATCATTTCAGCGAACTCAAAAAAATTGGAGGTAAACAAATTATGAGTATTGGAAAGTTTAAAAATGCAGCGAAAAAATTTGTGCAGGAAAATCGCTGGGCGATGATCAGAATTATGCTCGTGGTCGCAGTAGTAATAATTTTTCCTGATTCGGTGACTTACGCACAGACCGGAACAACGGACGATACGATTGCGGTTATAACAAAACCGTTGTCGAGAATGGAAAGTTTGATGTCGGGACCGGTGCCGAAAGCGATAGTGACAATCGGAGCGGCATTGGGAGCGGCATCGTGGGCGTTAAATGTTGAATCACAGATTACAAAAACGGCGATGAGAGTAGTAGGCGGCGGCTCGGTAGCACTCGGAGCGGCAACATTTATCAGTCAAACGACAGGATTTTTGATTCCGTGAGGTCGCAATTATGACGCAGGAAGAAAATAAAACGGTGGAATGGTTTGAATTGCCGTTCTATCGTTCGTTGACGGAGCAAATATTATTTTTGGGTGCGCCGCGAAGTGCAATAATGGTGAACGCGTTGATAGCGTTTTTGTTCATAATAAATTTTCATTTTTGGTACATAGTGCCGGTGTCGCTGATATTTCACTTCGGTTGTATCTATGTGGCGAGAAACGACGACCAATTCTTCGACTGCTTGAAAATTTATCAGTCGAAAAAAAATTATTATTGCACGTGAAATTATATGTAAGCGGAGAAAAATCCGCTTTTTTTATGGAGAAATGAGATGTCATTTTTAAAAGAATTTGAAAT
>CAJOCT010000193.1 GCA_905236725.1 uncultured Selenomonadaceae bacterium
GTACGGCGGTGAAGGCACTTCCGAATTGTACGGCGGACTCGGTAATGATACTTTGTACGCTGAAGCTGCCGATGCCACGTTGGACGGCGGTGACGGCGCGGATCACCTCTACGGCGGCACGGGCAAAGTCATACTGGATGGCGGCGACGGTGCTGATACTTTCTACTACGCTACCGAAGAATATGGCGAAAATGTCATTGCTGACTTCGATGTAGGAGAAAAAGTAAACACCAAGACAAGCGTATCAACTCCTGTGACGGTTGACAAGATTAAACTTACTGATATGGTCTTTACCAAAGCCAATTTTGAAACCCTTGTCGCTTCTAAGGCCAGCATAAGTGGCGGTGATGTTTCCTTCAACTTCGGCAGCGGTCATATCTTGACAATTGCAGATGCTGCGGATAAACAGCTCACCTTTGTCAGCTCGAAGAATGTAACTGTGACGAAGATCTTTAGTGCTGACGACAGTAGCGGCTTGATGGCGGAAGACAACTTCATCACGGCAGATAACCTTTCGCAGATTGTCGAAACTTCTTCGGTCGGTCAAACTCCAGGCAGAAAACCTTATCACTTACGCCGAGAAATAAAATTCATTCGATAAACAAGAATCGATAAATAAAAATTTAGCCTCCGAGAAAATCGGGGGTTTTTTTTATGCCTTGAAATAAAAAAGCCGCCGATTTTTTTTCGACGGTAAAAAATTTTTTTCAGTTGTCAAGAAATTTTTTCGCGAGTTCAATTTGATTTTTAACTTGTTCGGTAGAAGTGCCGCCGAGAGAATTTCTTGAATTTACGCAAGTTTCGGGCTTAATCGCGTCGTGAATGTCATCAGAAAATTTTTCCGAGAAATTTTTAAATTCTGCGGTCGAAAGGTCTTTGAGATAAATTTTTCTTTCGATGCAGTGACGAACAATTTTTCCGGAAATTTCATGAGATTTTCTGAACGGCAAACCTTTTTTGACGAGATAATCGGCGAGATCGGTCGCGTTTGAAAAATCTTCCTCGACAGCGCGGCGCATATTTTCGGATTTAATTTTCATTCCTTGAACAATTTGCGAAAAAACTGCGAGAGAAAATTTTATTGTGTCGATTGCGTCGAAAAGTCCCTCTTTATCTTCCTGCAAATCTTTGTTGTAAGCGAGCGGCAGAGCTTTAACCGTCGTCAACATCGCCATTAAGTGACCGATAACGCGACCGGTTTTTCCGCGAACGAGTTCGGGAACGTCGGGATTTTTTTTCTGCGGCATCATACTTGAGCCCGTGCAGTGAGCGTCATCAAGTTCGACAAAAGAAAATTCCCGACTGCACCACAAAATAATTTCTTCGCTGAATCTCGAAAGATGAACCATCAAAATCGACGCGGCAGACAAAAATTCCAAAATATAATCCCTGTCGCTGACTGCGTCCAAACTGTTCAGATAAATTTTGCTGAAATTTAATTTTTCGGCGACAAAATTTCTGTCGATCGGAAAAGTCGTCCCCGCCAAAGCTCCCGCGCCGAGAGGCATAATGTCCGCGCGTTGAAAAACTCCGCCGAATCTGTCGAAATCTCTTTTCAGCATAAAAAAATACGCCATCAAGTGATGAGAAAATAAAATCGGTTGGGCGCGTTGAAGATGAGTATAACCGGGCATAATTACGCCGAGATTTTTTTCCGCGGAATCGATTAAAGATTTTTGAAGTTCTCGAATCAATTTTTGAATTTCCGTAACTTGCCGACGAACGTATAAATGCATATCCAGCGCGACTTGATCGTTTCGACTTCGCGCGGTGTGCAAACGTCCGCCCGCCTCGCCGATTTTATCGGTCAAAACTTTTTCGATATTCATATGAATATCTTCGAGTTCGACGCTGAAATTAAATTTGCCGCTCTCAATCTGCGACAAAATTTCTTTCAGCCCGCCGACAATTTTTTTTTCGTCGTCTTCGGAAATAATTTTTTGTTTCGCCAACATTTGAGCGTGAGCGATTGAGCCTTCAATATCTTCGCGATACATTCTTTTGTCAAAATTTATCGACGCTTGAAATTCGTTAATCATTTCGTC
>CAJOCT010000194.1:0-526 GCA_905236725.1 uncultured Selenomonadaceae bacterium
GTGGTTGTCGCGGTATTGTTTTCGAGAAAATACTCATTGCCTTCAAAAATAATTTTGTCGGTGAAGTCAATCAAATGCGGATAGTCATAAATCGACATTGAGATTGTTTCTTTGGTTCTCCGATTAAGCCAATTTATATCATTGGTGATTTCAATCAGTTTTTCTTCCTCATACACAGGGAAAGAAGTGTCGAAAAGCGGCAACCCGTAAACCTTGCGGCTTTCTTCGTACCTTTCAGTGCCGAATTTATACGACTTGATATATTTTTTATTGCCGTCTTTGTCGTAAGTGTAGCCGCCGAGTTTGTAATTGTATTCGTCGTACGGAGTTCTCCTGTCGTTGCCTTTGCTTGCGCCGACACTGCCGCCTAAATATGAGCCTTCCTCATCGTTTGAAGTAGAATGCATTTGCCCTTGTCCCAAATAAGTATGCTTTGTAATTTTAGTATCAACCAATTCATCGCCCTCATAGATATAGGCTTCTTCTCTCGACAAATATTTTCGTTTTCCGACTGTTACATACTCAT
>CAJOCT010000194.1:558-2181 GCA_905236725.1 uncultured Selenomonadaceae bacterium
CCTTCTTGGTCAAATGAATAATCGTCGTGCTCTTCAGTATCTTTTTCTTTACCTGACCCTGACGGAGGCGGATCGGGAGCAAAATCAAGGTCGCCGACAAATTTTTTTCGGGAACGAGTTTCAGTTTCAGACCAAACGGATGCGCCCCAAGCAGTTCGTACCAATTCGCAATCAATATTTGGCACGGTATGTTTAGTGCCGGTTAAATCAATCGTATTCGGCTCGTGACCGCGTTGAACGACAAACATTTTATCTCCGCGCAAAAATACGTTGATTAACATATTGGGAACTCTGGAAGACCAGCCGAAAATGCTTGATATTAAATCGTGATAGGTAACTCCGCCAGCGTTTACGTCAACGGTTGAAACAAAATCGGCGAAAAATAACATCGGATGTTTGCCCATATTTTCGGCAATATGAGTAATATGCTCACCCGCCATGCACATTGGCGCAACCGATTCATAAACGCCTTCTTCAGAGTCGATTAAAATTTCTCCGCCTTTGTGCCACTGCTCATCTTCGGGAATTTGATAATCGAGTTGGCGATATAAAATCTCGTCAATATCACTGCAACATTTAAAGCTGTATACCGCTCCGCGTTTGCTGGATTTTTCAACTCTCACGTTAAAAACATAGTCGAGATACTGCCCGTGAACGGCTTCCATTATTGCGGCGGGATTGACGCTTGAATAACTTAACTGATCGGTCAGTTGTTGAGCATATAAATTTAATTCCACGCTTTGAGTACCGGCCGTTATATTGTCGGTCGAAGGCGTTACAATGATTGCGGGAGCATCGGCAAGTAAAGAATTTTTCTTTCGCGTCAAAAATTTATTGTTAATGCCGTCAGTGTTTTGTCTTTCCGAAAAATCCATAACGGGAATCGGCATCACAATCAAGTTATGCGGAATTGAACTGGCAATATCGAAATCAACTTGCACCGAGCGACGAACATTGCGGCAAGTATCGCTGTCAATTCCCATAGAGCAATTTAATTTTCGGAGCGAATCTGCATAAAAAATTTGAGATTTTACGAAAATTATTTCCGTGTCGAAAAATCTCTCCAAAGGCTGACAGATACTTCGGCTTATGTCATATTCGCTGCTGAAAGGCATTTTGGTATTTTCGTTTATCCCGACTTCACCGTTGGAGACAATGACATTTGAAACTATGGGGTATGTGGAAATGTCATTATAATTGCTTGCCTGAATATAAACGTTCGCAAAATCATCGCCGTTATTGACATTGCCGGTATAAGTCAAGTTATATCCGTCATTGCAGAAAAATTCAATTTTGCCGTTCGCGCTGTCAGATTTCAAATGCAAAACTGCGCTGTAACGCTTCTGCGAATAAAACTGATGAGTTGTATCTGACGCAACATTTTCACTCAAGGCAAAAATAATTCTCGCATACTCACCCGCCGCGTCGCAATTTAATCGAACCTGATTAATTTTTTCGTTATCAAGACTGCCGACGAATAACGTTTCATATTTCTGCGTAAAGCAAAAATCAAATTTAATCCAGAGTTCTTTTTCGTGCGATATATCAAAATAATTTTGCCTTGCAGTGGAGACAAAACCTTGCTGATAAATGGCTTGCGTTTTATCAGCTGGAACTGTTGAC
>CAJOCT010000195.1 GCA_905236725.1 uncultured Selenomonadaceae bacterium
AATTGCCGAAGAATTTTTATCCGGCGATATTCGCGCCAAAATCGAATTTGCCGAAAATAAAATTAAACAGAACGACGACGAAATAAATAAAAAAATTGCTGAAAATGTTCTGCATATCTCGCCTGTTCCCGCTTACGAGCCGAAAAACGAACTTGAACGAAAAATTTTGACTTGCAATCCCGATGGCGACAGATATTTTTCTTTCGCACGGTTTTATGACGACAACACGCAAACTTATTACGACGACTATATTGAAACTCAAAAAGATAATCGGGATTTTCTGGTTGAAGTTGCTCTTCGTCAGGGCATTTCTATGTACACCGACAAAATCGGAAAATTTTTAGCCGATAAACCTTTGCTTGCTCTTGAGGCAATTCAGCGCGGGCGTGAGGTCGGTTACGTCAGGCAAGCTGATTTGTTGATTAACGGTTATTTGCGAACTCTTGACGAAGAATTTACCCGCACTGATTCCGAACACGATCTACTTTTATATTCTTTCCTCAAGAAAAAGTTGGCGAAGTTTGAAAATAATTTGGACTCTATCAAAGAACAAGTTGACAATTTTTATCAAAAAATCGGCGCGGACGAACTCAAATCCGATTGGGAAAATTTCAAGGCTGACTATCAAAATCAAAAAAATATCGAACTCGACAAACTCAATCCCGAATTGATCTTTCTCCGCAGTCAAAAATCTCGGCTTGAAAAAAATCTTGCCGCTTTGGAAAAAGTTAAGCCGAAGGATTTAACTGCCGCTGATATTCACGTCGAAATTGGCGCGACTTGGATTCCCACTTCTGACATTCGCCAATTTATCAGCGAAACTTTTGATGTCAATCACAGAAGTCTGGAAGTCCATTTTTCTAAACTCACGGGGCTTTGGCGTATTGACGGCAAAACTTATCCAAATTTAAGTGCGAAGGCTGAAGTTACTTACGGCGTTAAAGAAATGAATGCTCTTTCCTTGACTGAACTCGCTTTGAATATGAAAGAGCCAAAAATTCATAAAACTGTTTACATTGACGGCGTTGAGAAAAAAATTATCGACCAAGAGGCTACTATCGTCGCTCAACAGAAACAGGAACTTATCAAACAGGCTTTCAACAAATGGATTTTCGCCGACACAAAACGTCGGGACAGACTCGTTGCTTATTACAATCGCCATTTTAACAATATAAAGCCGCGCGAGTACGACGGCAGTCACTTAATTTTTCCAGGCATGAACACCGAAATTCAACTGCGCGAACATCAGAAAAACGCCATTGCCCACACTCTTTACGGCGGCAATACCTTACTCGCTCATTGCGTCGGTGCAGGTAAAACTTTTGAAATGGTCGCGTCGGCTATGGAGGCTAAGCGGCTCGGTCTTACCAAAAAATCTATGATTGTCGTTCCAAAACATCTGACCGAGCAATTCGGCACTGAATTTTTACAACTTTATCCCAACGCTAAAATTTTGGTTGCTACCGCGAAAGATTTTTCTGCCGAAAATCGAAAGGAATTTTGTTCCAAAATTGCCACTCAAGATTGGGACGCTGTTATTATGGGCTACACTCAATTCGAGAAAATTCCCATCAGCAAAGAACGTCTGGAGCGGATGTTGCAGGAACAAGTTCTATTCAGGAAATGCGTGACGAACACTGCGAAAAATTTTCTATCAAGCAAGCCGAATTGAAGAAAAAATCTCTCCTTGAACGTCTCGAATCTCTTCAAAATGAAAAGACTGACGACACCATTACTTTTGAACAACTCGGCATTGACAGGCTTTATGTTGACGAGGCTCATTATTACAAAAATCTTTTTACTTACACCAAAATGCAAAATATACCGGGCATTTCCACTACCGACGCGAAGAAAACTACCGATATGTTTGAAAAATGTCGCTATCTCAATGAAATAAATCACGGCAAGTGTGGTATTGTTTTCGCCAGCGGCACGCCTTTGAGCAATTCTATGTGTGAGCTCTATACCATGCAACGTTATCTTCAACCCGACAGACTGAAAGAGGAAGGCTTGGGATTTTTTGACAGTTGGGCATCTAACTTTGGCAAAACCGTCACTGCTGTTGAATTGTCTCCCGAAGGCAAAGGTTTTCGCACTAAAACTCGTTTCGCCAAATTTCACAATCTTCCCGAACTTATG
>CAJOCT010000196.1 GCA_905236725.1 uncultured Selenomonadaceae bacterium
AATATCTCCGCGTTCGTGAGTGCTTTCGATAATTTTAAAATCAGAAAAATTTTTTTCGGGAATTTTTGTAAAATCCAATTTCAAAATCGCACTTCTCGGCGGAGAATTTTTTTTAATAGCGTCGATAAAATTTTCAAGATTTTTTTCCGAACTTTGCGCGAAAATTTCAACGTAAGAACCTCTATTTGCAACAGTCCCGAAAATAAAAAAAGTGTCGGCAAGATTTTTCACAAAAGGACGAAAGCCGACACCTTGAACGATACCGAAAATTTTAATGTTGTAAGTCAAAAAAATCACCTCAAAAATATTTTAACATAAAAAAATTTTTTGTTATAATGTAAAAAATTTTTGTGGAGGTGATAGTTTGAGTAAAATTAAGATTATTGGAATTGATTTTTCTGGAAATAGAACTGTTAATGAATTTATAAAATTTAGCAATTTTGATTTTGATTCAATTACGATAAGTAAGTTTAAACATGAACTTAATTTATCAAATACAAAAATTAAAATTCATACAGGAGAAAATAAAAAATTTGGATTGGACGGCGGAAGTCCTGAACTTTCAGAAAATCTTGCAAAAGAATTTCACGATAAGATTTTTTCTGCATTAAATGGAGCAGAAATTATAATTTGCATTTCAGATTTTTTTGGAGATGACGGAGAAGGAATTTCATCTGCTGTCGCTGACATTTCAAAAGAAGTCAGAGCATTGTCAATTTTTTATGCAATTATTCCAAATAAAAAACTTATTGTTCCTTGTCGTCAAAAACATGTTGAAAAATTTTTGCAAAAACTTACTGAAAAAGCCGATTATGTAATTCAAATTGATTTTTGGTATTTTACAAAATTTTTAAATAATGGCATTCGTTTAGATATTTTTACGGAAATGTGTGAGCGTTTGACAGCTATTGACGTTGATTATTTTTTGAAAAATTATTTGAAATGGAGCGAAAAAATTTGCGAATTGCAACTTGGAATGTCGAAAGATTAAAACATAAACGCGACCTTGAAAAAATTAAAAATATCTGCAATGAATTGAAGGCAGATATTTTTGTTTTGAGCGAAACTGATGAGCAGATAAATTTAAATCACAAAAATTTTTTTCAGACTGCAAAACTTCCAGACAGAAATTTTTATAAAAAAACTGAAAACCGCGTAACAATCTTTACAAACTATGACGCGGTAAAAATTTATCAGACTTTTGATAAATTTACTTCGGTTTGCGTTGAACTTGAAACTGAATTTGGAAATTTGCTTGTTTATGGAACGATTATTGGAATTTACGGCAACAGGAATAAAAATTTCAAGCAAGATTTATTGAAACAGATTGAAGATTTTAAAATTTTGTCTGAAAAAAATATTTGCGTAATCGGCGATTCGACAACTATTATTTTACAAATTTTGGCAGAAATATTTTACTGAAAACTTTTTCAGATTTAGAAATTGAATTGCTGACAAAAAATTGTGCGGAATCTATCGATCACATTGCAATTTCAAAAAAATTTTTGTCTGACAGAAAATATAATTTTGCTGAATGGAATATTGAAAAAAGTTTGTCAGACCACAAAGGCATTTTTATTGACATAAAATAAAAAACTCCGGCAGAAAAATTTGCCGGAGTCAGACTGTAGACAAAAATCACTTTTCAAGTAAAATAAGATGTGTTTTTATGTACAGAAAAAAGAATCGAGAAAAACAAGTGAAGGAAGTCAAAATCAGCTTGGAAGACCTAGTGCCGCAAAATCACATATTGCGCGCGATCGTTTTTATCCAATACTTGTTCGGGATACGTTCAATGCGCCAGACGATAAGGGAAATAGAAGTGAACGTGGCATATAGATGGTTCATCGGCTATTCGTTGACAGAACCTGTGCCGCATTTTTCTACCTTCGGGAAAAATTATGTAAGGCGATTTGCCGCAACCGATATTTTTGAGCGGATATTGTCGGAGGCAGAAAAATCCGGATATATAGACGCCTCGGCTGTTTTCATCGACTCGACGCATATCAAAGCCTCTGACAACAAGCATAAAAGTAAGGAAGTCAAGGTAACAAAGCCGATAAAGCAATATCAGCTTGAACTTGAAGAGGAAATAAACGAACTTCGCCTTGCTGACGGCAAAAAAAAAATTACCCCTACCGAGCCTGAAGAGGTGACAAAGAAAGTAAGCACAACGGATTCTGACTCCGGTCTATTCGTAAAAGGCGAGCATGAACGTTGTTTTGCCTACAGTGCGCAAACGGCTTGCGTCAAACGGTTTTCAGCGGCGGAGGTTCGGAAGATACGGCAGTTAATGATACTTTAATCAGCGGGACTGACGGCGATGATTATCTGTTAAATGACAAATGATCAAACGTCACGATAACCGGTCTCGGCGGCAATGACACAATCGAAAACACGGGCGACAGTTCCATAATTGATTCGGGCGAAGGAGATAATTTGGTTTCGGTTGCAGGTGCAGAATTTGTCACGGTAACGACGGGCGACGGCAGTAATACGATTTACAGCGACAGCAACGGCGCAAGCGGATACTTTCATTTCGGTGACGGCAACAATTCCATAGTAACAAGTAATCGATATTCAACAATTATAGGCGGCTCCGGCGGAAACGGAGTCACGTTACACAACGGATCTTTCGGCAGTTATGCTGGGGCGGGTGACGGTGATGATACGGTTGCAGTCGGACATTATGATATAACCGTCGACGCAGGCGAAGGCAACGATTTAATCAATCTTTATCGTGATGCCGAAAATTCACTTATCCGCATGGGTAAAGGCAACGATACCGTCATGATTTATAACAATCAGCATGCGCAAACTTTTCAATACAGCGGCGGCAACGATTTAATCAACGGTTTTGGCGCGGACGATACTTTAATAATTTTCGGTTACACTTCCTCAGATTCAATGATCAGCGACGGCAATCTTATTTTGGACTTCGGCGACGACTCAATTACTCTCGCGGGAGTTTCGTCTGCCGAATCGCTAAATATCGAATATCTCGGCAAATGGGCGACGATTGAAGGCGGATTTGTTTACAGCGGTCACACTACAAATAATTATGCGCAAACTGCGGACGTTTCGTTAATCGGCGCGGATCTTAAAGACTCTGACGGCGACGGTGCTCCCGATAATGTCACTGTCAGCGCGTTTAATTATTCAAGCGTTACGGGCGTTTTGGCAGCTGTGAGCGGCTTGAGCGGCGAAATTACGTTGAATAACAGCCCGGTCGGAGTTATCGGTGATAATAATTATGAAGATCACTTCATCGCAAAAGTTAGAGACGATGCTCCCGATTCAATCGTTGCTTTCAGTAAAATGAGAGAACTGTGCGGCATTTCCGACGGCGCAACCGTTAAGCCGAACGAAAATGATATTATTGCTTTCGACGAAAATGCCAAAGTTCATCTGGCTGACGTTGCAAATGTTTCCCTCCACAATGCAAATTATACGCTTGACGGCTCTGCTCATTCGCAAATCGGAATTGCCAATAACGGCGCGGGTGCAAATTTAACTGTTGAAGAAAATATTTTAACGGAGATCGGCGGACTTAAAGGCGGTTACTCCGTTTCTCTTGTCGCCGGCGATAATGTCAGCGACGAAGTAACCTTCAGCACTGACGGCGGACAAGGTACAATCTCGGCAGGCAAAACAACTTTAATCGTTGACGGCGACGAAGATTTTG
>CAJOCT010000197.1:0-1912 GCA_905236725.1 uncultured Selenomonadaceae bacterium
AGTTTGCAAACGACGTGGAAATATCGCGGACCGGATTTAAATTCGGCGATAAAAGAGCAACTCGCAATAATTACGCAACAACTGAACACTTCGTTTCAAGGATTGGACACTGGATGGGTTTTATATTTCGAGGCACAAAGAGTAGCGTCGAAAAATTATACGACGGACGTATTTTTTCCCGACATAATCACGAAAGCGATGGACGAGGAGCGAAAAAATTTTTTCTCGGACGGAAAACATTTTGAGTCGAATTATTATGCCACAGCTTTTTGGATGCCGCCCAACGACCAAGAAGGAAAAATCCGCGAATTTGTAGTGGAAGGAGCAAAACGCAAAGAAATTTCTGCTGAAGACAATATCGAGGCGTTCGCGGCGGTGGTTGATAAGTTAATGGGAATATTTACGTCATTGAGAATCCCCGCACATTTTTTGAATCAAGATGAAATGTTGACTTATTTACACTCGTGCGTTTCGGACAATGCTCGGCAAATGAAAATGCCCGAAAAAAATTTGTTGCTGGACAATTATTTGTACGATTCGGATTTTTACGGAGGACTTGAACCGCGACTCGGCAAAAAACACGTGAGAGTAATAACGCCGACAGGATATTTGGGCAATTCGATTTTCGGAATGTTCGACAGGTTGAATCAGTTGGATTTTTCATATCGCTGGGTGACGAGATTTTTTTGCCTTTCAAAGCAAGATTCAATCGAAGAATTGACAAAAATCAAAAAAGGCTGGTACGGAAAAATAAAACCGTTGTCGGTTATGTTAAAAGAATTGGTTTTGGACAGAGAAACTCCCGAAAATTTGAATGAAAATGCGGTGATGAAATTCGACGAGGTGAAGGACGCGATAACTGCGGTGGAGGCAGATGTCACAAGTTATGGCTATTATTCGACGGTGATAGTGGTAACTGATGAAGATTACGAAACGGTGAACACAAAAGCACAACTTGTCGAACAAACTTTAATAAATTTAGGATTTCGAGCAAAAATTGAAGATTTAAACGCGGTGGACGCATGGGCGGGAAGTTTGCCGGGCAATGTCGGAAGATTTATTCGCCGCCCGATGATTTCTTGTGCGAATTTAGTTCATATGATGCCGATTTCGGATATTTGGGCGGGAGAGCCGAGAAACAAACATTTTCAAGCTCCGCCGTTGATTTACACACAGACTGCGGGAAACACTCCGTTCAGATTATCATTGCACGTCGGCGACGTTGGTCACACTTTAATTGTCGGACCGACAGGAGCGGGAAAAAGTGTTCAGCTGAACATAATTGCGGCATCGTTCAGAAAATATAAAGACGCGAGAATTTTTATTTTCGATAAAGGAGCGTCGTCGATGGTTTTGACGGCGGGAGTGGGAGGAAGATTTTTTGATTTGGGAAATGAATCGCAACATTTATCATTCCAACCGTTGGCACAAATTGACAATGACAAAGAGCGGCAATGGGTTTTGGAATGGCTTTGCGATTTTATTCGGCAGGAAAATGTAAAAATCACTCCTGAACATAAAAAATTGATATGGAGTGCGTTGAATGTCGTGGCGAATGACAAATTTGGTAAATGCGATTCAGTCGGTAGAATTGAAAACGGCGTTACAACCGCTGACAATATCGGGAGCGTACGGAGAAATTTTCGACGCAGACACAGACAGTTTGCAACTTTCGGATTTTCAGTCATTCGAGATGGAAAAGTTGATGTCAACGCCGGCAATAGTCGGCTCAACATTGATGTATATATTTCACAGAATCGAACAAAGTTTGAATGGCTCTCCGACTTTAATTATTTTGGATGAATGTTGGGTTTTTTTTGACAACGAACAATTTGCACAAAAAATTCGTGAGTGGCTGAAAGTTTTGCGTAAAGCGAATGCGTCGGTAGTATTTGCGACACAATCTTTGACA
>CAJOCT010000197.1:1930-2368 GCA_905236725.1 uncultured Selenomonadaceae bacterium
AATTTTTTTGCCGAATGACAAAGCGTTGGAAGAAAGTTTGAAAGAAAAATATTTTATGTTCGGGTTGAATCAGCGGCAAGTTGAAATAATAGCGGGAGCAGTGAAGAAGAAACAATATTATTATGTGTCCCCGCTGGGATGTCGCTTGTATGATTTGGCGTTGGAAAATTGTCCGATTTCTTTGGCGTATGTGGCGGTGAATAAAGCTGACAATAAAAAAGCGAATGAAATATTGGAAGAATACGGGCAGGAAAATTTTAATAAACATTGGCTGGAATATAGAAATGTTTCACTGCCTGAAGTTGAGAGGGAGAGGAGAAGATTTTTTTGATAACGGGATTTTTGGTGCTGATAATTTTTTATTTTGCATACAGATTGAATCGAGACGAAGGAATAATAGTAACGTTGCAGGAGCGAGTTGCGGGACTTGAAAATTTT
>CAJOCT010000198.1 GCA_905236725.1 uncultured Selenomonadaceae bacterium
GACAGATGAGCAGTGGACAGAAATTGCCCCGCTGTTTGTCGGAACAAGAAACAGAAAATGGGAAAAGCGAGAATTGGTCAATGCAGTGTTGTATCTTGTAGACAATGGTTGCAAATGGAGAGCCTTGCCGCATGATTTTCCACCTTATTCTACAGTACACAGTTTTTATCGTCGTGCAAGACTGAGCGGACTTTGGGATAGAATCTTGGAACATCTGGTAGAGGTTACCCGCAAACGTGCAAAAAGAAATTCTACCCCGTCGTACGCTTTAATAGATTCACAATCGGCAAAAACTGTTTATGCGAGTGAGCAGATCGGTTATGACGGAGGAAAAAAAACAAAGGAAGAAAGCGGCATATCGTGACTGACACTTTGGGGTGTCTGCTTGCCGTTAAAGTACATCGCGCCAATATTCATGACACAAAAGCCGGAATTTTTCCCGCAGTTCAAGCTCATCGCAAGTACCCTTCCATCAAAAAATTTTGTGGAGATAAAGGTTATCGCAAAACTTTTGTTGCAAACGTAAAGACAATTTTGGAATTGGATACGGATATTTCCGAAAAGATTATTCCAAAGGAGTTTAAAATTATTCCGAAACGTTGGATTGTCGAAAGAACTTTTGCTTGGCTCAATAATTCTCGCCGACTCAGCAAAGATTATGAAATTTTAACTTCTTCCAGGCTATGGTTAAGATTTCTCACATCTATACTCTTCTTAATCGTTTATGAATACAGCTTCTAAACTTGAATCGCCCGACTGCAAAAAAAATATTCTTCTCGTCACTCATCAAATTTTACAATCCAATGACCACGCAAAAAAAATGTTGAAAATTGCAAACGATAATCTTAATCGTGCTGTTGATGCACTTCAAAATAAACTTTTTGAGCAAACTGCCATCGAGAAAAATATTTTCAAAACCCGCGAAGTTTATGACATCATTCGCCGTCAATTTCTCGGTCTTAAAAAAGAATATGAGCGGACTCTCGACAAAAAAATTGACCTTCAACACAAAATTTTTTCTCCTCAACGTGCCACCGAAATGGCTAAAAATATTTTTGTTCGTGGCGGTTTTAAAAAATTGCGTTCCGATTTTTACAGATTAAAAAAAGACGAAGAAAAATTTTCTAAAAATCTCCTCGCCTTCCATACTCGTGAAAAATTTTTCAAAAATCGTGATTGGTCTGCCGATGAACGCTCTGTATTTTTGCAGGAAAAATATTTTCTCTACAAACAAAAAACTTTACTCGAAATTGAAAAAAATCGTCTCGCCAATTTTAAAATTTCTCTTCAACATCGACAATTTGATTTGGAAAATCTTTGTCAAAAACCTGATTCACAGAAAAAAATTCAACTTATTGCCGCCGGCATTCTTCGCAAAAATTTTAAATTTGTCCGAAGTTTTGAGGAAGTCGAATCCAATTTAAAAAATCTTTCTCAACGTATCCGACACACAAAAAAACAGATGGACACTCTCAAAATCCGGCTGTCCCTCGAAACTCGCAGTTCTTGTTACAAAATTGATTCTCCTGAAAATCATTCTGATTCTTCCGCCGCATCACTCATCGCCGATGCTATTTTGCGTGAGCCAGAGGCAGTTCAACTCGTTGCTTATTGTCCAGATGATTGTTTGGAAACGGAAAGAACGTGGTCTTTGATGAGTGAACTCGACAAGGACGCTCTCATTTTTAAAGAAATGGTTCGTGATTTATAATTTCAATCCATATTTGTTAATGATGTATTACTCCGTCGACAATAAATCCAAATATGTTCTTCAAGAACTTCGTATACGCTTGAAACATTTCAAAGTTTATAGGAATTTTAAACGTCGGAGTAATAATTAAAATGCGTTTCCAGTTCAAAAATCGCGTCTACAGGAATTTTTTGTCGCGTCAATTCGTCTGGAATTTTCAACAAAGATTTCGGATTTATTCTTTTCAAAGTTATTTTTTCGTCTTCCAAATCTAAGAGGGTGTATTCATAAAAAAAATGTGGTAAAATAACAACATTATGAGAGAAAAATATGAGACAGACCTGACAGATGAGCAGTGGACAGAAATTGCCCCGCTGTTTGTCGGAACAAGAAACAGAAAATGGGAAAAGCGAGAATTGGTCAATGCAGTGT
>CAJOCT010000199.1 GCA_905236725.1 uncultured Selenomonadaceae bacterium
GACCCAACGGATTTCGCCATTGTCACTTGCGATAAAGCGAATACTGCCGAAGTGTTCATGAGAAATAATTTGCGAAACGAGATTTTTTTTGTTATAATCACCCATGAAAAACACCTTGCCTTTCTTTAAAATTTTGTGAAAAATTTTTTCAATCAGGATTATATCAGAATTTGAACTGAACGGCAAGAAATTAAAAAGCCGCCACTAGTTGGGGGCTTTTTTGTTGCCTAAATTTTTTTCAAAGTGAAAAAGTTCTCGTGAACGTGTCCATAGCGGACACAATTTTTTTGTGAAGAAAAAAGACGACGTTTTTCAAATGTTCGGCAACAAACTTTTTTTAGTTGAAAAAATAGGGCTACAAGTCACGAATCATTTCTTTGCGAATGAGAGCGTCTTTGTCGAGTTCGGACATCAGCGACCAAGTTTTATCCATTTCGAGAGGATTGTCGGGACAATAAGCGACGAGTTGCACTGCCTCAGGTTCACGCAAAATAGCGTCGGCGATAATCGATGCGGCAGAAACATCAGAATAATTTTCGGGCGAATCAATTTTGTAACAAGAAGAGCGAGTTTCGAGAGAGAGCTGGATTTTGAGAGTGTCCAACTGTTTTTTTGTGTGCTGAATACGTTGAGAAAGATTTTTTAAATTGGATTCGACTTCCTCAAAACTTCGGACAAATTTAAAATTTTTGCGAAGAATGCCAGCAGCAATAAGTTGAATTTTTTTCAGTGAATCGGGTTGAGCGCAAAAATTTTCCAAATCAAGTTGGCGATTTTGAAGAGAAATTTTAAAATTGGCGATTCGTTGCTGTTCAAGTTCGAGCAAAGTTTTCTGCTTGGTAAGGAAATATTTTTCTTGCAAAAAAATGGAGCGTTCGTCAGCTGTCCCGTCTTTGTCTTGAAAAAGTTGTTTACGGAAAATGAAGGCAAGGAGATTATTAGAAAATTTTTCTTCGTCTTTTTTCAATCTGCGAAAATCTGAACGCAACTTTTTGAAGTCGCCATTAACAAAAATATTCTTAGCCATTTCGGTGGCACGCTGAGGAGAAAAAATTTTACGTTGAAGGAGAAATTTATGGTCAAGAATTTTGTCATATTCTTTTTTCAAGGCAGAGTGATGGCGTCGAATGATGTCATAAACTTCCCGCGTTTTGAAAATATTTTTGTCGGAGGAAGTTTGCTGAAAAAGTTTTTGTTGAAGTGCATCGACAGATTTTTCAAGATTATCGCTTGCAAGTTTGAGCATTTTTCTTGCGTGGTCATTGGATTGAAGAATTTGATGAGTGACGAGAAGAATATTTTTTTTGCAGTCGGACTTTTCAAGTTTCTTTTCAATTTCTGCGACAGATTTTTTTAAGAGAGCGGCGGAAGAAATGAGAGCAAAAATTTTATTCTTCACGCCGGAAACAATATCGACGTAAAATTTTAAAGCATCTTTTAAAGAATCATCGGGCTTTTTAAGATTTTGCAAAAAGGCTTGCAAATGATTCTTTTGGGCGAGAGTTTCATGGTATTGTTGCCATAATTCGCGTTCAGATTTTTCGAGTTTAGCTTGCTGATGAGCGTCGTGATAAGAAATAATTGCTCGTTTCCACTTGTTGACTTCGGCTATGGCGGAATAAAATTGAGATTTTAAATCAGGACTGGCTTGTAAAAATTCATTTGAATCAATGAGTTTTTTGGCATGGGTGGAAGAAAATTGAACGAGGTCTTTAGTGTCGAGTTCATCAGCCTCTTTAGTCAAAGCGTCCATTTTCAAAACCAAGTCGAAATGATGTTGACGGAGTTCACGGAATTTTTTAAGTCGTCCGAGTTTTTGATCATCATGGTCTTTGCAGGAAATAATACCGATGTATTTTTCAGGAATACGGTCGAAAAGTTTAGCAAGGAATTTATCGCCATTTTGTTCAGCTGTTGCTTTTTGAGCAAGTAAAGAGCGATGGTCAACGCGAATGGAAAAGCCATTTTTCTCCAAGATATCATTTTGAATTTTAGCACAATCGGCGCGAAGTTGAGAGATATAGTCATGGTCGCCCCATTTTCTGTCCCGAATAGCTCCGCGTTTAAATTTTTCGTCAAAAGAAGGTTGAGAGCCGTCTTTTTTCTTTCTGGCAGGATATGTGAAGAAATTACAAGCGGATCGCTCTTTAATTTTTTCCACGTCGTCAATCAGTCGTTCGGAAAACATAATGTGTACGTGTGGGTGACGTTGATTGGATAATTCACCGAATTTGTCGTGAATGGCGTAGGCGTAGTAATGATTCGCCAAATGTTTTTGAATGAAAGGCTCGATAATTTGGCGAAATTGTTCGACGGTGTGAAGT
>CAJOCT010000200.1:0-455 GCA_905236725.1 uncultured Selenomonadaceae bacterium
TCCAAAAATTCTTCAGTTTCAGCCTCTGTCTCGGAATTTTCTTCCGCTTGCAAAATTTGCTGATTATTTTTCAATGCGTCAACAATAGTTAAAACCGACGCGGACGAAATATCCAAATTTTTATTTCGGATTTCTTTTTTCACCTCCTCAAAAATTATTTCGATTTTCTGATTCTGAATTTTTTCGATAGCCGCACAAATTTCTTTTTCCTTGTCGTCCAACTTTTTGCGAAAATCGCGTACTTCAAGCAATTCTGCATTTTTCTTTTCCAATTTTTTTTCCAACATTTTTAAATTCAACTGTTTCATAAAAATATTTTCCTTTTAAAATTTTTTCTCTAGCGGCTTTTCAATTTTGTTTTTGTTCGCCGTCAAAAATTCAAATAAAGTTTGTTCATTGAACGTGTAAAGTAACCCGCTTTTTTCCAAGATTTTTCCTGCGTATATCAATCTCGC
>CAJOCT010000200.1:535-4340 GCA_905236725.1 uncultured Selenomonadaceae bacterium
CTTCAACTGCTCCGATTTTTCTTTCCTCAATTTTCTCTCACCGAAAAGAACTATAGCACAAAAAACTGGTTTTGGATCAAAATGCACTCAAATAGTGCATCGGATTTTTTGAGATGTTCACTTACACATTTCACTGCGTGAAACGCTAAAAATTGCTGATTCCAACGTCGATTGTCGGCGAAAAGTTTTGCCATTCGCTGTCGCTCATTGAACCTGCCGTTGGCTGTAAAAAATTTTGAAGGGAGGAAAATCCTTCATGGCGATGTTCTTTTTCAGACTCAAGTCCGACAAAAAACCTGACGGAACTAAAATTTCTGCCGTTCAACACGTCGATTATATTCGTCGTGAAGGTAATTTTGCCGAAGTTGAAAACTGGGAACAAAAAAATAAATTTGTCGGTAATTTTATTTCTTCCGCTGACATACAAAACATTTGCGACGGGCAAAATTTTCTCCTCTACAAAACTGACGACTTCGGCTCTATCAGAAATTCTGAAAACGGAATTGAAGTCACGGAAAATTTTTCTCCCACTACTCTCGCTGTCGCTCTCACTCTTGCCGACAAAACTATGAATCATCAACCACTCATTATTTCAGGCTCTCCCGATTTTAAAAAATCGGTTATCAATGCGGCTATTTATTTCAATCTCAATATTTCTTTTGCCGACAAATTTATGCAATACGAATTTACTCATCAAAAGGAGGCTCTTGAAAATGACAGAAAAAAATTCATCAATAACGGCGGAACTCTCGTTACAAAACGACCAATTCCCAAGCCCGTTATTGCACCTGCTCACGCAAAAACAATCGAAACTGTTGCCAAAATCGGACTTCGCTTGCCTACACTGTCACAACTCAATGTGGTTCATTCAGAATCAGCGGGAACTGACTTGTTTTTGCAAGATGATGCATCTCGTCAGTTGGAACAATTCGCAAAAAACATCTATCACCATGTGCGATGGAATTTTTCTGACGAAAGAAAAAAATTAGCCGAACAGACTGCAGATAAAATTTTGGAGCACATTAACGAACATTTGCAACAGGTTTCGGCTAAATCACACGTCGAATACATAAACCGCGAAAAGGCATTTGCGAATCGTGGCGGTTGTGTTTTTCATTCTCACCATCTGCCGAAGTGGGCAAAAAATGACCCGAAAAAATTTTTTCAAGCCGCCGACAAATACGAAGGAAAAGGCAATCGCAGGTATCGGGAGATTGAATTTGCCCTGCCCAATGAATTAAAAACTGTCGAATTATCGAAAAACATCTCAAAGACCATTACTTTGCCTATGCGATTCACGAAAAAATCGGAGCATTGTCTGAAGTTCAGCGTCACCCGCACGTTCACATTATGTTTTCGGAGCGAATGATTGACGACGTGGAAAAAATTAAAGAACGTTCCGCTAAAAATTTTTTTTCTTATCCCGCTCGAAAGAAAAAAGACGGCTCCGAACCGACTTTCGACGAAAAATTTAATCACGGTGCGCCAAAAAATCGCCGTTGGACTGAAAAATCTTTTCTTGACATTCTTAATTCAAAATGAAGTGTTGGAACAAAACGGATTTTCTATTCGCGTTGACCATCGCTCTTTACTTGCTCAAAAAATTGATGCCGAACAACGCGGCGACAAATTTCTTGCAAAACTTTTTGACCGTGTTCCCGAAAAATACGTTGAGGATATTTTTGGAAAAGAGGACGATGATCCAAAACTTGAACGCCTTAAAAAATTTCGTGAACTCCGCCAACAACATTTTGATTTGATTTTGAAAATGGATTCGCTGACAAAAGAATCGGAGGAACTTGACATAAAAGACGACGTTCAAACTTCTTCCGTTAAGGCAAAAAAAATTATCGACTCGAAAGAATTTTTACTGGCTAATTCTGACTTGAAAGCAAAAATGTTTTCAGCTGTCGCCGAAGTCAACAAATGGAAAAGAATTTTAATTTCCTATCACGACGCTCAACTTCAAGCAAAGTTGGAATATATGACAAAATCCGAGCGCGAATTGTGGCAACAGTACCAAGTTTCTCTCGCTCAAAAAAAGAATTTGGAACAATTTTTGACTTCTCTCAAAAAACCCGACGATTCTTTGAAAGATGCCTTGAAATCTTATGACGATATTGTTTCCGCCGTGAAGAAAAAAATTTTTGCTCTCGTTACTTCCTCTGCTCTCTTGAAAAAATCTGTTGCTGAAATTGAAAAGAAACTTAAAACGCCCGACTGCAAAAAAAATATTTTACTCGTCACTCATCAAATTCTTCAATCCAATGACCACGCAAGAAAAATGCTCAAACTTGCAAGCAATAATCTTGAAAAATCTGTCGATGATCTTCAAAACAAACTTTTTCAGCAAACTTCCTCTGGGAAAAATATTTACAAAACGCGGGAAGTTTTTGACATCATTCGTCGTCAATTTTTCAGTCTCAAAAAGGAATACGAAAAGGATCTCGATATTAAAGCCGAAATTCAGAATAAAATTTTTTCTCCTCAACGTGCCACCGAAATGGCGAAAAATATTTTTGTTCGTGGTGGTTTTAAAAAATTACGTTCGGACTTGCACACACTAAAAAAAGACAAAGAAAATTTTTCTAAAAATCTCCTCGCCTTCCATACCCGTGAAAACTTTTTCAAAAATCGTGATTGGTCTGCCGATGAACGCTCCATTTTCTTGCAAGAAAAATATTTCCTCTCCAAACAAAAAACTTTGCTCGACCTCGAACAGCAACGAATCGCCAATTTGAAAAGTCCTCTTCAAAATCGTCAGATTGAATTGGAAAATTTTTGCTCTCAACCTGATTCACTGAAAAAAATTCAACTTATTGCCACTGGCATTCTTCGTAAAAATTATAAATTTGTCCGCCAATTTGAGGAAGTCGAATCGAATTTAAAAAATCTTTCTCAACGCATTCGACACACAAAAAAACAGTTGGACACTCTCAAAATTCAACAAAATTGATTCGCCCGAAAATTATTCTGATGTTTCTGCCGCATCACTCATCGCCGATGCCATTTTAAACGAGCCTGAAGCAGTGCAACTCGTCGCTTATTGTCCCGACAATCCTCTCGAAATGGATAAAACTTGGTCGCTGATGTCTGAACTCGATAAAGACGCTCTTATTCGCAAAGAACTTCTTCGTGACTTGTAGCCATATTTTTTCAACTTTTAAAAAAGTTTGTTGACAAACATTGGAAAAGCACTGATTTCTTGCCACATAAAATAATCACAAAAAAATTGTGTCCATCGTAGACAACGCGATACTAGCGGCTAAAGAATGTATTCGTCTTGGACAAATTCACGAAAAAATTTTCACTTTAAAAAAAATTAGGCAACAAAAAAGCCCCCAACTAGTGGCGGCGGCTCTTCTTGTCCGACCTCTTAAGCTATGCTATAATCTTGATAACCCAAAATACCAAAAATCATTACAGCAAAGCAGAAAGGCTAGGTGTTTTCAATGAACGATTATAGCAAATTTAATGACAATGTGCAAACTGTTCCCGATGACGATGACCACGATTTACTTCCTGTCGAACTCAAACCCGCTCTTCCCATTTCCAAAGCAACTTTCACCAATCCCGTTTTAACTTTCGACAACTCTTCCGATGAATCCGATTTCAATGAAAGGGATACTATTGCTCCTGACGCCCTCTTTTCTCCCAAAGACAAGGTCAGTAATCGCACTTGGGACAACTTTCTCCCCATCGAGCGTTATATGGGCATTGTTACTGTTCGCAAAAATGAAAACTTTGGTTGCGTTGTTCAACTCAACTATGAAAAAATTATTAACAGCGACGACGTTGTTACTGG
>CAJOCT010000201.1 GCA_905236725.1 uncultured Selenomonadaceae bacterium
CGCCACGCAACGGCTAATAGCGTGAAAAGATATGCCGAACTGCAGGGTGACTTGCAGAAGCAGAGGATAAAAAGCCACTGCGATAACAAAATTGTATCTCACGGGGGATTTAAATACTTGGAACAACGCGAAAAGAGCGGAGGAATCGGAACGTGTTAAGCACGGAGTTGATGATTGTGTGGCGGAAATGTAAAAAGAAAAGCGGAGAGGTTGAAAAATGAAAATCACGGTAAGTAAAAAAGAATTTTTGGACGCATTGAAGATTGTGAACAAGGCTTGCGCGGTAAAACCTGCAACGCCGATTTTGAGCGGGATTTATTTGAAAGCGTCGTCGAGTTGTCTTGAACTTCAGGCGACGGATTACACGCTCGGAATTATCGCGAAAATTCCTGCGAACGTCGAAGTTGAAGGCGAAACAGTCATTGTCGGAAAAAAACTTTTGGAAATCGTGCAAAAACTTTCTGGCGAGGTCGTTACGATTTCCACGCAAGAAAACTCGGCAGAAATCTTTTCAGGCGGCAGTAAATTTTCTTTGCTGATAATGAACGCGGAGGATTTTCCGAAAATAAAAGTCGAAGAATCTGACGAAAAAATAACGCTCAGGCAAGTTCAACTTAAAAATCTTGTAAGCAAAACAGCATTTGCCGCATCGAAAGATGACAGCAGACCGATTTTCACGGGCGTTTTGCTTAAATTTGAAGACGAGAATTTAACACAGATTGGCGGTTGCAACTGAAAGAATTTCCGCACAGTTTGACGGCGAATTTATAATTTCTGCGAAAGTTTTGCAAGAAATTTTGTCGATGACGGAAGTCGAAGGAGAAATTACGCTCATTCATTCGGGCTCGAAGATTCTTTTCACGTTTGGAAATTTGCTTGTTACTACAAGAATTATTGAGGGAGTGTTTCCGCCGTATGAAAAAGTTTTTCCGAAAGAAAATGAAATTTTTGCGATGGTTGACGTTGACGAATTTAAAAACGCACTTGACCGCGTGGCTGTCATTGCGAAAGAGACTGAACATCAGACCGTTAATTTTCTTTTCGCCGATGAATGCTTAAAAATTTCTGCAAATTCTTATGATGTCGGCAAAGCTGAAGAAAATATTTCGGCGGAGATTATGGGCGGCGAATTGGATATTGGCTTTGATTTTAATTATTGGTCGGACGTTTTGAAAGTTGTGGACGCAGAAAAAATTACGATCGGAATGAGTAAATCGCTTGCGCCTGTTGATTTTCAAGCCGAAAATTTTCATTACGTCGTTACGCCTGTGCGGAGGTCTTGAAAATGAAAATAATTGAACCTATTGCCTTTTTAATGAATTATTTTGACGGCGAAGAAGTTATGAAGTTTCTCGAACTTTGTGGCAGAACGGCTTATCAGTCGGCGAAAAATATCTCCAATGACAGCGCAGAAAAATTTATCCGCAATATCATAAAGCGCGGCCACGAATCAGTTTTGGAACATTTCAGCTGTACTTTCAAAATTATTTGTGACAGAGGAGTTATGGCGGAACTTACTCGGCACCGTCTCGCTAGTTTTACGATTGAATCAACTCGTTTCTGTGATTATTCCAAAGACGGGTTGACTTTTATCAAGCCGTGTTTTTGGCAAAACGGTTACAAAAATTTTAATTGTTCAAATCATTGCTCTGCAGAATGGGCGGGTATGATGATAAGCATTGAAAATAGCTATAAGTATATGCTTAATGAAGGAGCAACACCACAAGAAGCGCGAAGTATTCTTCCAAACAGTTTAAAAACTGAAATTATAATGACAGCGAATTTGAGAGAGTGGCGGCACATTTTAAAACTTCGGACGGCAAAAGACGCTCATCCTCAAATGAGAGAAGTCGCCAAAATGATTCTTGACGCACTTAAAAGAAAATTGCCTGTAATTTTTGAAGATGTTGGAGAGTGATTGAAAAATGTTGATTATTGCACGTGAAGTCACAATAAATTTTAATACCGTCCACTATATGGAAGTTGAGAACAAATTTTTGAAATTCGACTACGGAGATTATTATTTTGACATCTTGCTTAATTCTTCGGAAGAAGCACATCAAGCAC
>CAJOCT010000202.1 GCA_905236725.1 uncultured Selenomonadaceae bacterium
ATCTTTGACGAGCAAATTAAAATCGTGCGGACGTTCACTTATCAAATCCAGCTTCAAATAATTCTCCAAAAAGTACGAAAAAATGAAGTCGATGTTATTCCTCAACACCTGCTGTTCTGCCGATGTATATTCCAACGCCTTGCCCACCAGCAAATGAATCACCTCCACAAATTCTTCTTTGGAGAATGTTTTAACGTCTTTCGGGGCAGGCAAACTTTTCAAAACTATTGCATATTTCTCATCTTCCAAAATCTCGACTTTGAAATATGAAGATTTTTCGATGTAATTTTTAAATCTTTCTGCCGCCGCGTCTACATTCACATAACCCAACAATTCATCGGTCGTGACATCAAGCAAAGCTGCTATTTTTACCAGCATTTCGTATCTCGGTTCTGTCGGTTTTACAGGATTTTCGTATGACAAATATGTGTTATACGGGATTCCCAATTCCTGCGCGAACTTCCTCGCTGACGGATATTTTGCCTTACGAAACTGGATAAGATTTTCACGAAAATTCATTTCCTCAACTCCTTTTTACACTGCTTTTTCGTTTACAGTATATCAAATGTTGACAATATATTTCAACCGGAATATACTATGAAAAAAATTTTTTGGAGGTTTTTCTCTTGAGCAATCGTAAATTTTCTATCTCAGAATTGAAATCAAAACTTCAAATTCTTCAGAACAAAATCGACCTTGAGGAACAAAAAGTTAATTGCGAAATCGGTGCTTGGGTCAGACAACAAACCAACGTCGATTCCCTCAAAGATTTTCAAATCAATTTTATTATTCGATAAAATTTCACAAAATGAAACGAAAAATGAGGTAATTGAGTCCATTTTTTAATTCCTATTTTTCAACAGACCACTGCACCATAAGTGCTGATTTTTTCGGTATGAATTTTTATGAAGTGTTATGAAAAATTATTTCAAACCCGCATTATTACTTGCAATTTTGGTATGAAGAGGAGTTTTGAAAAAATGGGGCGCATTTGTTTTTATATTGACGATAATTTCGAGCAAATTTTACGCCGTGAATCTCAAAATTCGGGTATTCCTTTATCCGAATTTATTCGCAAAAAATTATTTTCATCGGCTGATTCCGAACAACAAAAAAATTCTTTCCACAACGAAAATTTCCAAAAATTAAATGCTGAAATTCTCGAACTGCGAAAAGAATTGCGCATTGTTACGGGGGCTTTGGTTTATATTATGCAAGCCAATGGACTTTCCATCGACGACATGAAAAAAGCCGGTAAAGAATTTTTCAAGGAGCGCGATTAACTTGATTTGCACTGTCACTCCCATTTCAAACAGCAAGCAAGTCGAAAATTATTACACCCGCGATGACTATTACAGTAGGGACGCTAAGCACAATGATTTTTGGCAAGGCAAACTCGCCGATAAATTCGATTTAAATCATCAGGCAGTTCATAAAAATCATTTTGCCGCTCTTATTCAAATTACCAACGAGCGAGTAACTGTCGGAAACAAAAAGCCGACTTTGGGCGTTGACATTACTTTTTCTTGCCCCAAATCTGTTTCAATTTTGCAAGCCGTTTCGCCCGAATACAGGAAAATTGTAAATCGCTGTCTTGCAGAAACTACTGACGAATTGATTTCTCTCATCGAACAAAAATTTATCCGAACTCGGCGCGGTCACGATGGCAAAATTCTCGAATATACTCAAAATATTTTAGCCGCCTCCGTCAATCACGAAGTCAATCGCAACGACGAACTTGACCGTCACACTCATATTTTTATCCCCAACATGACGCAGACCAAAGACGGTAAACTTCTTACCATTGACATAAAATTTCTTATGCAACAGCAAAAACTTTTCGGCACGATTGCCCGTTCAAAACTTGCCTCTAAACTTCAACGCGAAGGCATAGAACTTGAATTTGACAATCCAGATAAGGGAGTTTATCGCGTCAAAGGCATTTCACGCGAACTTGAAGAGCATTTTTCCAAACGCACTGCTGACATCATTCGCGCTCAAAAATTTCTCGGCAATAACAATGCGGCTACTGCTCAACTTGCCACTATGCTCACTCGCAAAGCAAAAAATCATAAAGTTGAC
>CAJOCT010000203.1 GCA_905236725.1 uncultured Selenomonadaceae bacterium
AGAAGGTGTATTCATAAGCGTTTAAGCAAGGTATGTAAGTGAGAAATTTTAATCATAGATTCTTGAGAAGCAACGGTTTTTTCAAAATCTTTGGCTAAACGCCGAGAATTACCGAGCCACGCAAAAGCTCTCTCCACTACCCAACGTTTTTTGACAACATGAAAACCGTCTGCCTTGATTCTCGGTGAGATATCTGCTTTCAAATCCAAAATAGTTTCAATGTTGGAAACAAAAGTTTTTCGATAACCTGCATCTCCGCAAAACGCTTGAATTGTCGGATACAAGCGATACGCCTTAATCGCCGGGAAAATGCCTGCTTTCGTGTCGTGTAAATTCGCACGATGAACTTTGACAGCTAAAATATTGCTCATAGTGTCGGTTACGATATGACGTTTATGTCCTTTGTTTTTTTTCCTCCGTCATAACCGACTTGTTCACTTGCATACACAGTATCGACCGATTGTGAATCTATAATTGCGTAAGTGGGATTGGGATTTCTTCCGGCTCTCCTTCTTGTCACTTTAACCAGATGTTGTAAAATTTTATCCCAAAGTCCGTTTAATCTCGCACGGCGATAAAAACTGTGTACTGTTGAATAAGGCGGGAAATCATGTGGCAAGGCTCTCCATTTGCAGCCGTTATCCACAAGATACAACACTGCATTGACCAATTCTCGCTTTTCCCATTTTCTGTTTCTTGTTCCGACAAACAGCGGGGCAATTTCTGTCCACTGCTCATCTGTCCTGTCAGGTCTGTCTTATATTTTTCTCTCATAATGTTGTTATTTTACCACATTTTTTTTATGAATACACCCTCTAAGACCAGTGTTGAAATCAGCTGACTGGTTAAATCATCTTTTTGACGGCGTGTATCCAAAATCGGCATGTCCAGAATTACAATATATGCCTGTTTCTCTACTGTGATGAGTTTCCATTGTTCCAAGATTTCATAAAAATTGTGACCGAGCCTGTCGATACTTTTGAACACCACAGTATCGCCGGGCTTTAATTTTTCAATCAGTTTTTTATATTGCGGACGTTTGAAGTTTTTTCCCGACATCTTGTCGATAAAAATATTTTTATCGATGACTCCAAAATTTTTTAAAGCAATAATTTGACGTTCTTCATTTTGTTCTTTTGTGGACACTCTGACATATCCGTAAGTATTGGTTTGAATTATATCCTTAAATGTACTTCCTCCTTGTAAAGCAGCAACGTTATGATAGAAAAAACTGACTATAGCAAGTACTTGCTCACCACTTGTCCGCATAATATCAACATTAATTGAACATTTCAGTAGCTTTTAAGCAAGTTTTGAGCAAGTGATGCAAGCGACTTGCATGAGATTTTTATCGAGTATATACTTTCGGTGAAAAAATTGCGCCATCCAGCAAGTACTTGCATGGTACTTGCCCGCATAAACACTGTGTTTTTATAAAAAATTGAGCAAGTGATGCAAGTATTTTGCAGAGGAGGTTAGATGTGTATAACATAAAAGATTTGATGATTCGTTACAATCTGACGCGGCAGGGTGTTCAATATTTCGTCAATAAAAATTTAAAAATCATAAATTCTGACGGCACAAAACATGCAAAACAAACTTCCGAAGGCTGGCAATTTGACACAGAGGCTGTCAGAATTATTGACGAATTACGAGATTTCTCGCAAGTTGCCGTTCTTGAGCAATCAGAATCAGAACGAGTAAAAGAACTTCAGGAAGAAAATGAAAATCTGCGTCAACTTTTGCTTGTTGCCCAATCCAAACTCATAAAAGTTCAAGAGAATCTAAACGAAAATCAAAAATTACTCTCGGAATCTGATAAAAAACTTCTCGTCGTCGAATCTCAATCTAAAGATTCACAAGCGGAATTGAAATTGGAAAAAGCATTACACAATGTGACAAAACAACAAGTCAGTGATTACAAACAAAAACTTAACGAATCAAATCGGCAACTTGAAAAAATAAAAAATCGCGGACTCATTGACCGCATTTTCAATAATTTTTGATTCAGATTTTCGGAAATGTTATAATTTCAGCGAAGTGAGGTGCTTTTTTGGATAATTTTTTAGACAAAAA
>CAJOCT010000204.1 GCA_905236725.1 uncultured Selenomonadaceae bacterium
GTCGGTTTTAACTATTGTTGACGCATTGAAAAATAATCAGCAAATTTTGCAAGCGGAAGAAAATTCCGAGACAGAGGCTGAAACTGAAGAATTTTTGGAGGAAGAAAAATCCGACAAATTTTTCAGTCAGTTAAATTCGTTTGCAACGGCTGACGAAATGAGTGTGTCGAAATGACGCGAGCAGAAATTTTTGAAAATCGCCGCGATGTCGGAAAAAAACTTTGTGAACAAATTCGCCAAAATGACGGACAAATGATAAATGCGAAAAATTTTTTGGAGCGTCCGTATTATGACGGTGAGAAAAAATATAAATTCAGCACGGCGAATTATTTGCGGTTGATTTCGTCGGAAAATATTTATAGCGATCCGAGCTGGTACAAAATCGACGATGTTGGAAAAAATAATTGGACGTTGAAAGAAAATGCGAAATTTGAAAATTTGGAAGAATGGCAATCGGAAGAATGTTTGCTGACGAAATTTTATAATGCGTCGGAAATTTTGGAAGTTGAAAAATATCCGCCAAAAAATAATTTTGGGCAATGAAAAAATAATTTCATTCAGAGATGGAGTCGAGGCGATAAAAAAGTATGTGGGAATTTTTGTTGAGGATGAATTAACAAAAATTTTAACCGTGCAGATGTGGACAGCGGAAAGCAGAATGAAAACAAAAATAAAAAAATTTTTGCCGACTTACTCCGAAGAAATTTTAGCTGACATTGAAAAAAGTCCCGATAAAATTTTTGAGTCAGCGAATAAAGCACAGGCGATTTTAAAAAATTTGCGTCGTGAAAAAATTTTCCCGACAGCAGAATCATCAACCGAAGAAATATTTCACGAGTTGAAAATAATTTTTCACGGAAGCGAGTGCGAAATAAAAAATAAAGACGGATTTAATTATCAGCCGGAAACAATTTTAAAAGGCGTTGCGGCTTACGAATTTTTGCTGATGTTGAAGTCAGCGGAAAAGCAAAAAATTTGGCTGGAATTTTCTTATAGGGACTACGCTCACGGCAAATTTTTAATCTCGGAAAAAGATTTTGAAATACTCGCTGAAGAATCGGTAACAGATTTTTTGAAAAGTCGCTTGGATAAAAATCGACAAGAAATTTTGAAAAATCCGCTGGCGTTAAAAAAATATATTTCGCCGAAAATCATGGTTCGCACGGAAGATATTTTCAATCAAATAAATCTTGAGTCTGAAAATTTTCAGTCGGCGATGAAATATTTTGAGCAGGAAGAAATAACATATTTGCAAAGTTGTTGAATCTTGCTAAACTAAGCTGGTCGAATTTTGGAGTTGATTTTATGACAATTTTTGAGCGTTATGAAAAATTAAAATTTATGGAATTTGTGGAGACTGAAACAGAATATTTGACGGCTCCCGCGTCAACAAAATTTCATTTGTGCAAAGAAGGCGGACTTTTGGAGCACAGCGTCAACGTTGCAGAAAATTTGTTGAAAATAAAAAATACTCTCGCTCCCGAAAATTCGGACGAGAGTTGCGTAAGAAACAAAAACAGTGGGGCTATCCCGCGAACCCGCCATATAAATTCAATACAAATTTAATTTATTTGAGCGTTCCGATTCGCAGTTTGTATTTGATTGGCGAAAAAATTTCTTTGACGGAGGAAGAAGTTCAGGCGATAATTTATCACGACGGGCAATATGTTGACGATAATAAAAACGTGGCGTGGAGTGAAGAAAAATTGATGTTGCTTTTGCAGTATGCCGACAGCTGGAGCAGTTTTGTTGTAGAGAAATAATTCAGTCTGTGATAAAATATGCAAAAAAATTTGGAGTGATGTCGATGGCAGAAAAAATTTTTCCCGAAAAATATTTGGAAGCATTGAAAAAATTACGATTGATTGATGATGCTTTTTTTTCTGCATTTTTCGACGACAACGCGGAAGACGTTGAATATATTTTGCGGATAATTCTTGATAAATCTGATTTAAAAGTTTTGAAAGTGCAGACGCAAAAAAGCGTGGAAAATATTTACGGCAGGTCGGTTCGTTTTGATATTTTTGCGACCGATGATAAAAATAAACTTTACAACATTGAAGTCCAAAGAGCAGATGCCGGAGCAATTCCGACTCGTGCGAGATATAATTCGGCAATGTTGTATTATCACAACGTGAACACGAATGAAAAATTTAAAGAAATGCCGGAGACTTTTGTAATTTTTATAACCGAGCATGACGTTTTGGAAGACGGCGAACAAATTTATCACGTTGAAAGAATGATATTGGAAACAAAAAAAATTTTTCCCGACCTTGAACATATCATTTACGTCAACGGCAGCTATAAAGATGAAAGCGGGAGTGAATTGGGCGATTTGATTCATGATTTTTTTTGCGAAAATCCTGCAGATATGCGTCACCGCCAACTTGCTAAACGAGTCGAATTTTTGAAAGATAATAAGAGCGGGGTGAGAAGAATGTGCAAAATTATTGAAGACTTGCAGAATGAAAGTAAAAAAGAA
>CAJOCT010000205.1 GCA_905236725.1 uncultured Selenomonadaceae bacterium
TATTTTCATATTGTCCATGCCGTCAATATCGCCGTCATACTTCATCGTATTGTTGAAATTCAGTTTCGTCACCAGGTCGGGAATGTATTTGGTGTAAAGATATTCGCCACCGTTGTATTGAATTTTCAAACCTTCAAGAGTTTTTGTAGTGTTGCCGTTTGCGTCAGTTTCTGTATAAGGAGTTTCATAATCATAAAATCCAATATAAGGACTGAAATGTTTCCATTGAGAAGTTATTCCGCCTGTAATTTCTGCGCCGTCATTTATGTTAATCGTGTCAACAAATGATGACATATCAATATAAATTGCATTTCCTGCATTTTCGGGATTTGCAACAAGTTTTCCTGAAATATTTACAGTGTTGACCATCGGAGCATTTAAATCGCCGTTTTCTTTATCTGTAAAACTCCACAAATCATTTGCGCTACTGATTTCATTCAAACCAAGATTTTTTGTTAGGGTAAACTCATTATTTTCAAACTGTTTAAAATATCTCATGAAAGAGCCGCGATATTCCATATCTGAGCCGAGAGAATTTGAACCAAAATTAAAACTTAAAGCATTTGAACTTTCGCCTGTCGCTGTAACTGTTCCTTCGATATTTACATTGTGATTTTTTCCGTAAGCAATTAAAACGCCGTCGTTATAACTGCCGTCCGCATGAATTTCTGTATCTTTTGCAACAGTGATTGTATTATTTACGCCGTCAACGCGAACACCGACCGCACCCGCGCCGTTTGTAAAAATATCTCCTGCTTGCGTGATATTGTTATTCGAGCCGTAAACATGCAAACCTATTCCAAAAGTTGAATTATTGTAGCCGTCAACATATTCGCCATTTTCACGCTTGGAAAATCCTTGATAGTTCGTCAAAGTCAAGCCGTCGTTATAAATTGAACGTCCGTAAAAATTTTTTCTGTCAATGTTGTAGCCAATATCTTGCAAAAGTGCCAATTCAGCCTCCATAAAATTTACATAACTTCTGTAATTTTGGTGGCTCAACTAAATTCGGGATAATAAACAATTTCATTATTCTTATCTCGCGTAGGATCCCATAAATTTATCGGAATACCGCTGATTTGTTGACCGTCGGCACGCGTAAAAGTTTTTCCGTCCAAAACTTCAGTAACATTATCTCCCGCGAAATAAAGATAAATTTTTCCGTCTTTTTTCGCATCACTTGAGCTTGGTACTATAAAAGTTTTTTCAGAAGTTAATTTTTCTCCACCATCCGGAGCCGACTGATTGAAAGCAGAAATATCGTCTTCAGATGACAAAATTACCTGCCCCGGTTTAGGTTGTTGTCCATATTGATTATAAAGATGCGCCGTGAAACTTTTTTCTCCAAAATCGCCAAAATATGCCGGGAGATAATTTGTACCGGGCACAACACTATTTAAAGTATTTATGTTGGCACTTATTCCCAAACTGTGACCGATTTCATGGTACATAACAGCAGAAATATCCGTTCCAATAATCGCTTCAGGCGTAGGATTTGCATAATACGCTGTATTAATCCAACCGTAATTGCCGTCTTTGAGATAATCAAACACGAAATTTTGCCCGATAATAATTCTTCCAAACGCATAACCATTATCTGAGTTATTCTCAACGTCATCAATATCATTAAATTGCGGAACAATTTGCCCGCTCTGGAAAATGTCTGCAAAATTGTATTTGGATTGCACAGCATCTGCGCCGGCATTTCTGTCATCATTAGTTCCGACAAAATATTGCGCAGGTTGAGAAATATTTGCGCCGGGTCCTAAAATTTCTGCCCACCATTTGAAAGCCTTATTCAAGCCGCTTTTAAGGTCGCTTGATAAATCATAATTGAGAGCTGTAGTACCACTTCCTTTAAAAGCACTTGCTCTTGTTGCGTTGTAGTCGCTCGCGCCGTAATATTTGACATTGAAAAGCGTTTTTCCGTCCCAACCAATATCAAACTGCTCCACAGCCTCAGCAGGCTGCGGCAGGACAGCCCCGCTGACACAGATGCCTGCTGCCACGGCAAAGAGGATTGCTTTTTTCTTACTTGCTGATAAAAGTTTTTTCATTGTCTTCGCTCCTTTAAACGCTCTTTTACTTTCCCCGTTATATGGAATTGCAATGATTATAGATGAGACCTGCCGCGTTTATTTGTTTATGCAGTTTTGCGTTTTTGTCCGATTTGTACAACTTGAACCGAAAACTTTTCATTGCGT
>CAJOCT010000206.1 GCA_905236725.1 uncultured Selenomonadaceae bacterium
AGCGGTATTTTTATGACATTTGAGGAATTGAATATTGTGCGGACACTAAAAAAGAAAATTTCGGACGAAGAACAAAAACTTCAAGGATTTAGAGAATTGACGCAGTCAATCACGCCACAATTCAGCAGAACGACCTGCCGCGAAGGAAAAAAAGAAATCAGTTACACTTGTATGGATTTACAGCCGAAAGGAACTAACACAGATTCAAGAATTGAAAAAATTATTCCGCTGATTATCGACACTGAAAAAATTATTGCCGATTTGAAAGAACGATTGAAAATTGAAACGTCATTGCTTATCGAAAAAATTAACGCGAATTTTACCGGCATTGAATACAGAATTTTATTCGGGCATTACGTCAACGGAAAAAGTTTTCGCGAAATTGCTTTGACTTCGCATTACACTTTGCGCTATATTTTTTTCATTCACAAAAGAATTTTGAAAAGTTTTCATATCATTTCATAGTATTTCACTACTTTTCATATTGTAACACTGCCGCCCCCTGTGATAAGCTACAATCGACAAAAGTATGAACGAAAATTTAATCCATCAGAAATGGCGGCTTTTTTTATCTGAAAAACTAACACAAATGAAGGTGGTGAGATGAGGAAAAAAACAGGAAAAGGTGCGCCGAAGGGCAACAAAAACGCCGTCGGTAATAAGGGCGGCAAGGGTGCGCCGATAGGAAATAAATTTGCACTAAAAACAGGCGAACACGCGACAATTTGGCTGGATACTTTAACTGATGAGGAAGTTGAGCTTTCGCAACAGGTAGATTTTACGCCACTGAAACAAATTGACGAAGAAATTTTGTTGCTTACAATTCGGGAACGCCGAATGTTGCAAAATATAAGCGATTTAAAATCTCAAAAAGAATTGGCGGAAACAAGTCAAATATACAAAACTTTTGATTGACAAACTCGTCGCCGCTGAAGACGCTTTAACCCGTGTTCAAGAGAAAAAAATTCGTGCAGTCGAAACAAAACAAAAACTTCTTGATAAAATCGGTCTGCAGGATAACGATTTGACGATAAAAATTGAAAGGGCAACAAATGGAAGTCAGCAAACAAGTTAATCCGCACTTTGAAAATTTTATTTTCGACTGGGATTCAAAAATTTATTTACTTGTCGGCGGTTACGGCTCATCAAAAAGTTATCATATCGCGCTGAAAATTATTTTGAAACTTTTGGAAGAGAAGAGGACGTGCCTTGTTGTGCGGGAAGTTTACGATACGATCCGCGAAAGTTGTTTTTCACTTTTCAACGAAATTCACGCAAGTTTAAACCTCGAAAATGTTGTAACTTTCACGCGCTCGCCAATGCAGATGAATTTTTCAAACGGGAGCAGAATTATTTTTCGCGGGCTTGATAATCCGCAGAAGTTGAAGTCGATAAATGATATTTCGCTCGTGTGGATTGAAGAATGTAGCGAAATAAAATATTCGGGCTTTAAAGAAATTCTCGGCAGGTTGCGACACCCGTTTTTGAAACTTCATTTAATTCTTTCGACAAACCCCGTTGCAAAAAGTAATTGGACGTACAAACATTTTTTTGAGTTGCCGAAAATCGACGACGCGAAACTTTACGCCGAAAGATTTTTTAGAGTGAATGACGTTTTTTATCATCACTCGACGGCGGACGATAATTTTTTTCTGCCGAAAGATTATTTGAATGAGTTGGAAGAAATGAAAAATTACGACGCTGATTTGTATAGAATTGCGCGGCTGGGGCGTTTTGGAATTAACGGGCTGAGAGTTTTGCCGCAATTTGAGATTATGAATCATTCGGACGTTATGAAAAATGTTGAAAAAATTCCGCGAAAATATAAATTTGTCGGGCTGGATTTCGGCTTTGAAACTTCCTTCAACGCGGTTATCAGAATGGCAGTCGATAACGAAAATAAATTTTTGTATCTGTACTGGGAATATTACCGCAATCACGAAACGGACGACGAACTTGCAGACCACTTGGCGGAATTTGTGCGAACGCGGGAAGTTATCAAGTGCGATTC
>CAJOCT010000207.1 GCA_905236725.1 uncultured Selenomonadaceae bacterium
GAAGACAGAGGTTCTCGGTTATGTCAGCAAATTTCACAGCAGTAAATTGTGGGATTATCAAAATGAACATATGCCGGAGTTTGAGAGAATCACAAATGTCACGCAAAGCGAAATGCCTGACACGATAGTTGACGCATATGATTTGCAGGTCGGCTTGAAAATTTATAACGACGATTTGAAAAAAGAGGGAATGACGGCGGCAATCAGGGAATTTTTAAATGATAAGCGAATTTTTGAAATTGTTTACGGAGCAAAATCGGCGGAACTTTTGAGTAAAGCAGATGATGAAGTTGTTAAATTGGCAAGCCGCTACGATTTTGTGGACACGGAAGAAAAATTGTCGGTGTTGGAAAATCACAAAATTTGTATGTACGGAACGACGGAGGAAAAATTTAAAATATATCACCGAGATTGTCTCGCTGATGTTTCCAATCAAGATTTTGAAAAACTTTTGGACGGTGTAGCAGAAAAATATGAGCGGGAGGGATTTTCAAAAAAATATTATCCCGGAAGTATGAAACACAGGGGATATTCGCATCAAAGTTTCAAAGTAATCGGCAGATATAAAAGCAGGGGCAAAGTCAAAGACGACTATGAATTAAAGCCGCAATGGAACATAGTTTTTGAAGACGGGCGAATAATAACGGCGAAGTCTGACGAGATAATTTCTTCGGCGATAAATGAGAGATTTTATGGCGAGCAAGTTGAAAATTTCGGCAAGAGACCGCTGGAAAAAGTTTTGGTGGAAGATAACGGAAAAATGACGTTGGAAGAAGGACGGGAAAAAATTTCGGCAATGGCGAGTCGGTAAGCAAATTGCAAGAAATTTTGAAATTTGAACAGAAAAATTTGTCGTATGCGAGGTGAGCGATGGACGAAGAAGAAAAAATTTACAGGCAGAAAGTTTTTAAAATCGGAGCGATCTCAATCGGAATTTGTTTGTTGATTGCATACTGGTACGCGACGCAGGGAATGGCGGAGGAGTGCGGCTACAGTAAAATTTTGGGAAATTTTTTAAGCATAGGCGATTGGAAAATATATCCGCCATACAAATATTATTTTTGGCAACAAGATATAGAGTTGCAAAAAGCAATCCCGCAAATAATCGGAAGTTACGCGGCGTTTCCGTACATAGGCTTTGTAATCGGAGCGGGATTTACTTATCTGTGTGCAAAAAATTTGAAAAAAGAAACATCGCACGGCTCGGCATCATTTGCAACGGCAAAAGAAATTGACGAGGCGGGACTTGGAAAATATGCGGACAAAAAATCTAAAAAAATAAAAAAATCAGGCGTTGTAGTCGGAGTAAATCCGTACAATAAACATTTGATGTTGCACGACGGAGTTGAGCATATTTTATTGATTGCGCCGACGCGAAGCGGCAAAGGCGTGAATACGATAATTCCTACAGGTTTGGTTTGGCAACATTCAATTTTTTTCTTCGACGTGAAGGAAGAATTATGGCAAGCGACGGCAGGATACCGCCAAAAAGTACTCGGACAAAAAGTAATGAAATTTGCGCCGTTGGTGAGTGACGGGAGTTCGGCGCGATGGAATCCGTTGGCAGAAATAAATTTTCGAACGGCGGAAGAAATCAGCGACGTGGCAATGATAGTCGGGATAATGGTAAAACCTGACGGAGAAAAAGCGGGAGGCGGAGGCGATTCGGCGTTTTGGGACAATTCGGCGGCGGCGTTGATAACGGGCGTGATAATGCACTTACTGTACAAGCATCATCAAGAAAAATTGAGATTGCCGTGTCCGACGGACATCATGTCATTTTTATCAAGTCCCGATATGGATTTGAACGAACTTTTCACATATATGAAAAATTATCCGCATATATCGCCTGAAGAATTTTTGGAATTACCCGATGAAAAAGGAATCCCGCAAAAAAATCCGCGAATATGTACAAAATTTGAGACCGTTTGCGAGATTTTTCAAAGACAAGGCAATAAAAAATTTGGAAGATGTGCGGAAAAAAATTTTGGAGCTGATGAAAAAAGAGACAATCGACTGGGAGGCGGACGAAGATGAGGCAATTCCGTTTCATATTTTGTTGACTCACCCGAAGGTAGCGGAATGTGCGGCGAATATGCTCAACGGCGCGGAACAAACAAGAGCGTCAATAATGCAGACGGCGCAAACGGCTTTGGCTTTATATCAGAATCCCGTTGTGCAAAAAAATACGGAGGTCTCAGACTTTTGCATAAAAGATTTGTTGTCGCCAAAAAATACGGTGAGTTTGTATCTTTGCATGCACAGCAACGAAGTTCAAACATTAAAACCGCTGTCAAGACTTTTGATAAATACAATGCTCCACAAATTGGTGCGTGACATAAAATTTGACACGTCGGGTGGCGCAAAAATGAAACAGCGACTTTTGCTGATGTTGGACGAATTTCCGCAGCTTGGAAATTTAAAATCAATGGAATTGGCGTTGGCAGTGTGCGCGGGATACGGAATAAAAGTTTGCATAGTGGCGCAAGATGTGAATCAGTTGAACAAAGAATACACGAAAGACAATTCAATCGCGTCAAATTGTCACGTTCACATATATTTTACGCCGAATTTGGATTCGGGAGCGGCGAAGAAAACAATTTCAACAGTCAGTCATTCGGATGGCGGCGGACTGGGCAAAGGTTCCAATTCGGAATCGTTCACGGGACGCGAATTGATGACGGCAGATGAAGTGTCGCATATGAGTTCGGAGCGGGAATTGGTATTTGTAGCAGGTCACAGACCAATTTATGGAAAAAAATTGAGATATTATCTCCAGCCGTTTTTTACGGAGCGATTGAAAAAATATCAAGAAATTTATATCAAGGAGCACGGTTACGAGGAAGAATGTAAAAAATTTACAAAAAACGGCAAGCACGATTGCGCGAGATGTGTGGAAGAATTTAAAAAAGTGCAAGGCAAAGCGGCGATTCCTTGTCCGACGTATCCATTGTACAGCGACAGCGTGACAAAAGTTTTGTCGTATGAAGATTTATTTGCGGTGAATGCGGCGGAAAAATCAG
>CAJOCT010000208.1 GCA_905236725.1 uncultured Selenomonadaceae bacterium
ATAATCCAACTCATTTTCTTTGCAAAATTCGTGAACGTACGCGGAATTTTCAAAAGAAATCGGTTTTAAAAGACTTATCGGCACCAAACTTCTTTTTTGGTCAGGCAAAATAAATCTCCCGCAATATTTGCATTTTCCGCCCTGCCGATTCCAAATCGGTCGATAAGGCGCGGTTATATGTTGAATTGCTTTTTCGTGCGTCCGACTTTCAAAATATCCCGCGTCCGTGTACGGATTCATTTTTGCAAAAATCGGCTCGTAATTTATCAGCGGAACATCTGAAATTGAAAAAAGTCGCACTGATTTATCATTCGGCAACGCAAATATATATTTTCCGTCAGAATTTTTGTACCAATATTTTTGAATAACTTTTTCGTGCGACATTTTCGGGTGTTTTGAAAAAGTTGCTTTCAATAAAATTCCGTGCAAAGCCGCGTCAATTTTTCTGAAAGCATTTTTCGCGTCAGTGATTCGATGATAAACCGCCCAGCCTTTCAATTTTCGATTCAAAAGCCGAATTATTTCGCGTTGTGATTTTTTTTCGATATTTCTCATCACGCTCTGTTCCAAGTCTGAAATAAATTTTCCGACCGCCTCATCTGACGGCGTTGAATAAAAAATTCCGTTTTCGACGCAATAACTTCTCGACAAAAAATTAAATTTTTGGCTTATCGGGCAAATAATAGTTTTTTCGACTGAAATTGTCAATCCGCGTTGAGATAAAAATTTTTCAAGTGCGACTATAATTTTTTTTGCAAAATTTTCATCTCTCGCCAAAAAAATTACGTCATCAACATAACGAATCATTCGCCCGTTTTCAAAATCTTTCGTTTGAAAACTTCCGATTGCGTTGTAAATAAATTTTTGCAAGCCGTTCAAAATTAAATTTGCAAGCATTGCCGACAAACTTGAACCTTCAGAAATTCCAACTCCGTTGCTCGGAAAAAATTCTCCTGCAAAAATGTGTCCCGCTCTCAAAAATTCTTCCAAAATTTCTTTGTCCATCGGAATATTTTTTATCAGCCAATCGTGTTGAACTGTCGCGTAAAATGATTTTATGTCGCTTTTTACGATAAATTGCGGCGCGGTCGGCGATGTCAACATTTCTTTCAAAATTTCATGCAAATCGAACGTCGAACGAAATTTTCTGAATCCGAATGAAAATTTTTCGCTCGTCGCCTCCATTATCGGCGCATCGTCGGCATTCCGATATATCTTTCTTTTCCCGTGCCTTTGTCGATTAAAATTATTTGTCGCAGCGGGCTTGCTTTGTACGGTTTTTTATTTAATTTTCCCACCGCCAAAAATTTTTCAACTGAAGTCGTCCAACGAACATTATCAACGCCGACCGTGTTTGTTTTACTCGAAACGCTCCGAACTGCCAATCTTTTTATAATTTTTGAATTCACAATCATATTTTGGATATTTTTAATTTTTTTGGAATTTTTTTCTCGAACTGCCCGCGTCAATGCTTGCTGATATTCTTCCAAAATTTTTTCTGCCTTCGTCCAATCAGTTTTATTCCAAATTTCCGCCAAATCGTCGTCTGAATAAAAATTTTCCATTTCCAAAAAAATCGGTGCGTGATCCGAGCCGTAAATTTCCGTCAAATGTTTTACATCTTTTATCGACTCCGACGCATTTTTCGACACAAAAAAATAATCCAGTCGCCAGCCGCGATTTTCTCTGCGTTTGTAACGCCGATTGCTCCAAAACGTGTAAGAATTTTTTTCTTTCGGATATTTAAATCTGAACGCGTCTACAAATCCAATTTCCATTAAATTTTCCAAATTTGACCGCTCGTCCGAAATTATTCCCTGCAGCGCGTAATATTCGCGTTCATTTTCGGGATAAATATCAATTTCTTCGCGCAAAACGTTAAAATCTCCGCACATTATTACTTTTTTCCCGCTGTCCAACAAATTTTTTGCGAAAATTTTTAATGCGTCGTCAAATTTTCTGCGAAATTCTTTTCTTTCCAAACTTCCCGCGCGAGGCACATAACAATTCACCACGAAAAAT
>CAJOCT010000209.1 GCA_905236725.1 uncultured Selenomonadaceae bacterium
AAATATTGAGGCAGTCGAAGCAGGAGCAAGCGGCAATGTGGCGGCAGGAACGATTACCGTTATTCCGATGTCGATAGCCGGTATAAATTCTGTGACAAACGCCGAAGCAACTCACGACGGTTACGACCGCGAAGATGATGAAACTTATCGAGCGCGATATTTAAAACACGTCAGACTTCCGGCAACCAGTGGAAATCCGGCGCAGTACGTCGAATGGGCTATGGAAGTTGAAGGCGTTGGCGCGGCGAGATGTATAAGAACGTGGAACGGACCCAACAGCGTGAAAGTTGTTATTGCAAATGCAAATTTTGAAGCGGCGAGTGATTATCTCGTTCAGCAGGTCTACGACCACATTCAAGAAATAAGAGCAATCGGCGCAAAGTTGACGGTCGTTTCGGCAAAACAAAAAGCAATTAACATTGAAGCGGAAATTATCGGCTCATTGAACGAAACAGATTTTCGGCAAGGTTTGTTGGATTATTTCCAAAGATTGACACAAAGAATAATGACGAGCGGCGAAAATCGAGATAATTTTGGTGGAAGGCGAGGCGGACGACCATAATGATTTGCTAATCAACGGCGGCAAAGAAAATATTACGCTGGCTGATGAGGAGTTGCCGACAATCGGGACGGTGACGTTCAGATGAATGAAGAAATTTTGCTGAAAAAATATTTGTTCAATTTTCTGAGGTCGCCTGATTATGTAACCGATGTAAATTTTTATCTGCCGAAATTTCCGACAAACGACACGGCTTTTGCTGAAACGCAAAGAGTTTTGAGTTGGGAGCACGAGCAATACCGATTAAAAATTATCGACTTTGCAAAGCAATTTCATCCGCAAACTGCAACGTGGGGCTTGAATGTTTGGGAGGAAGAACTTGGTTAAGTGAGGATTTGGAACTTCGACGCGCAAAAGTTATGGCAAAACTTCTCGGAGCGTCGCCGATGACCGTTGCCAACACAAACAAACTTGTAAATTTGTTCACGGACGACGGCAAGGCTTATGTTGACGAACTTCCTGAAGACGGCACGATAAAAATTATAATTCCAAGTCTTTACGCAAATGTTGATGAAATGCGCCGCTCTCTTGATGAGATGTTACCGGCGCATTTGGCTTATAATTTTCAGCACGTTATCGAAATTGACGTGAAAGACGACGACGGCGAAAGTTCTGATAGTTTTGCTGATGTGAATGACGAAGGCGGCGAAAGTTTTTCGGTCAATGTTAATTTTCCGATTGCTGAAGACATTCCGTATCACAAAAAAGAAATTTTAACGCAAACTCCGAAATTTGACGGAAGTGTTCAAGTCAAGCCGCCGAAAATGTTTGACAAAAAATTTATTTACGACGGCACGATAAAATATAACGGCGAAAACACAGAGGCGGCACAAGTCGGCAAAAGTTATCGTTGGTGGTTCGTGCCGACCGGCGAAAGCACTTTCAACAAAGAATTTCGATGTGACGAAACCGCAGACGATTGAATATGACGACGGAATGGACGATTTGTCCGTTATCGAAATTGAAAAAATTCTTGAGGACGAAGTCGCCGAAGAAATTCAATTCGACGGCAAGGCAAAATTTGACGGCAACACAAAAAGAAAAATTCCTGATGACGACGGCGGAAAAATTGAAATCACGAAATTTAAGCGTTTCAACGGCGCGATTCAATACAACGGCGGAGATTTGAATTATTTCAACGGTTCGATAAAAGCCGACGGAAAATTTATTTTTGACAGCGGCGGCAATCGTGCGCAAATTGAAAAAATTTCTGACGAGTTGAGCGGAAATTTCAGCAACGTCAAGCCGAAAAAAGAATTTCCAATCAGCGAATTTTATCCTGAAATTTATGAATATGTGCCGAAAATTTTTGAAAAACAATCTGCGGAAATTTCTTTTGGCACTTTTGACGAAAATATCGAAACGCCGACTGATGAAAAAATTCCGCTGACGATTCAAAAAGTCATTCGATACAACGGCGCGAAAAATTATAACGGCGGCGATATAAATTATTTCAACGGAACGATAAAAGCCGACGGAAAATTTAATTTTGAAGGCGGTGGAAGTCGTGCGAAAATTGAAGTCATTGCGATAGACCTTGACGGCAGTTTATCTTTCAAACAAACTCAAAAAGATAAGCCGCCGTTTATTTATGTCGAAAATTCCGATTTTGTAAGTCAAACGCAAGACGAAATTAAATTTTCTGTGGAAAATGACTTTGAGGAAATTATAAATCTCAAAGACTGCGACGGAGATTTAAAAATTTCGCGGCGCAGAAAATTTGACGGATATTTAAATTATCGCGGCGATTTTGAATATCCTGCAAACGGTTCGCGTCGTTTCGGTGGCGGTTTAAATTATAACGGCGTTTATCGGCAAGAGGCGGACGGATTTTCAAAATTTGACGGCGCGGAGCGTTACGGCGGCAGA
>CAJOCT010000210.1 GCA_905236725.1 uncultured Selenomonadaceae bacterium
TTTTACGAGATAGATTTACACGGCAACAAGCTGACTGAAAAATTGTTGTCCGACGACGCTCAAAATTTGTTCAAGGGAAAAACAAATTGGACGCAGTCGGAACTTATCGGCTGGCTTGCAGATAAAATTACCGACAGATTTATTACTCCCGAAGATTTTGCAGAATTTACGCGACGAGCCTTAGCCCAACTTATCAACGAGAAAAACTTTTCGCTTGATGAATTGGTACGAATGAGATTTTCAATCAGAAAATTGCTTGAAGAAAAAATTGAGATTTTGAAGGACAGAGCCTGCAAGCAAAATTGGCAAATGATTCTTTTCGGGGCTGAATCTCCAAAAGTTCGTGTTGAAAAAAATATCGAATTTACTTTCAATCCGTCAACTTACCCTGCTAAAAAATTATATCGAGGTTCAGTCCAATTCAGCAAACATTTTTATTCGGCAGTCGGCGATATGAATCCCGAAGAAGTTGACTGTGCTCAATACATTGACGCAAATCCGAACGTAGAAACTTGGGTAAGAAATATTGAGCGAGAACCCGAATTTTCTTTTTGGCTACCTACTCACAAAGATAAATTTTATCCTGATTTTGTTGTCAAACTCAAAGACGGAACTTTTGCCGTCATCGAATACAAGGGCAAAGTTTACGAAACTACCGACGATTCTAAAGAAAAAAAATTTGCTCGGAAACATCTGGGCTGATAAAAGTCACGGTCTTTGCAAATTTCTCATGGCTGTAAAACTCGACGAAAACGGTCGCGACCTCTCAATTCAAGTAAATGAATTTTTGTCTTGAATAAAAATTTTCTCCATTGAGACAGTTTGCAACGTAAACTCTCAAAAATTTTTTAACCGTCTTTCCGCGTGTAAATTCGTCATTTTTGATTTAAAGGCTCTGACGTTCGATTTGAGACGTTGTGATTTCTGAATGAGGGTTTTTTCTCGAAAAAACTTTCAGACGCACTGGAGGACAAATATGGGCGTTTGAGAGGCATATAAAACTTTTCAACTGACCAAAAAATTCAAAATGCGGATTTTTTTACTTTTGCCGAGAAAACAAAAAGTGAATTTTTTTTTGAGACGTTCACTTCCGCATTTCACTTCGTGAAACGCTAAAAATCTCTGATTTCAACTTGATTCGACGTTTAAAAATTTGCCATTCGCTACGCTCTTTGAACCTTACACTTTAGAAGAAAAAGGCGCAATGACTCTTATCTTAAAAATTTCCCCTGATAAAAGTTACAGACGCCAACTTTTGCCTAAAGTTTATAGGTTGAATGGAGCAGTTTACGTAGCCGAATGTAATTCCATCAAAAAAAATCGATCTTTCATAACTGAGGACACACTCGGCTATATTATGCCCAAAGAACGTTCTTTGGATATAGACACGATGTTGGATTTCAAAATGGTTGAATTCATTCTCAATGAAACTGGGAGAATAAATAACCTCTGAAAGAAATGCTTGGCAGGCAGACTCGATGAAGGTAACTGAAAATCTTCCTTGTTCCACGAATATAACGGACGACGAATTACAGACTGTATGCGATTCATTACGAAAAATTTTGATGTTGTGATATAGAATTATTTTACAAAAGATCGGGAATTTTTTTTATGCCGCGATTCTATCGAATAGAATTTTTCTTGTGTTCAAAATTTCTTCGGCAGAAAAAATTTTGTCGGAGATTTTTTTGTTCGATAAAAAATATAGAAAAATTTTTAGCAGGAGACGTGATAAAAATGAAAATTTTGTCGTGGAACATTAACGGGCTGATTTCTTTTGTCGAAAGTCAATCGTACCTTGAAATAGAAAAAATCGGCGCAGATGTAATTTGTTTTCAGGAAACGCGGACGAAAAAAAATTTGAAATTTTTGTCCGGTTATTTTTATTATTTTTTTCCGTGCAAAAAAAACGGTTCGCATGGAACATTGACTTTGACGAAAAAAGAGCCGCTGAACATAATTTACGGACTTGGCGAAAAAGAAATTGACGCGGAAGGCAGAGTTTTGACGGTCGAATTTCAAAAATTTTTCGTGGTGAATTGTTATGTGCCTCGCGCGGGAAGTTTGGAAAGAAAAGAATTTCGCAGAAAATTTGACGACGCATTAAAAATTTTCGCAAAAAA